>CAZTND010000006.1:0-2606 GCA_964615285.1 uncultured Clostridia bacterium | reverse complement strand
CAATCGCCCAAAGGGCGATAAAAAAACGCAAGGCATAGCCTTGCTTTCAGAATTCACAAGTCATTAAGGGGCGTTGCCCTTTCCCCGCAAGGGGTTTTACTCCTTACCCCCATTCAAGGAACACCTCTCGGGCGAATGGAATTTCGCCCTCGGTCAACAAATCGCGTTGCGTATGCGATTTGCCTTGCGCTGTCGGAAAACGATCATCGATCGTTTTCCGAGTGGCTCACCCGCCACCGGTTCAAGAGGCAACGCCTCTTGAAGATCTCATGTCATCTCCCTGCGGGCGATTGGCGCGGAGCGTTGCTCCGCTTTCAAAGGGCTTCTTTTATGCGGGAACGCTGTTCCCGCACCCTTGCCAAAAGGGGGAGCACCCCCTTTGGAATCCCATATTATAAAAATTCCGCGCTGTAAAGTTAAAAACCGAAAAGGAGAAGAATACAAATGACCTACAAACAGGAATTCATCAGATTCATGGTGGAAAACGGCGTGCTGCGTTTCGGGGAGTTTACCCTGAAGAGCGGCAGAAAAGCGCCGTATTTCATCAATACGGGCAACTATAAGACGGGCAGTCAGCTCGCCCGCCTCGGCGAATATTATGCGCGCTGCATCGTCGAAAACGGCTTGCAGGGCGAAACCCTCGTCGGGCCCGCCTATAAGGGCATTCCGCTCGCCGTCGCCACCGCCGTTGCGCTCGCGGAAAAGCACGCCGTCGACCTCAATTATTGCTTCGACCGC
Source organism: uncultured Clostridia bacterium (assembly GCA_964615285.1). Taxonomy (GTDB): domain Bacteria; phylum Bacillota; class Clostridia; order Christensenellales; family Borkfalkiaceae; genus RGIG4074. The sequence goes on along the minus strand of CAZTND010000006.1, from coordinate 1,868 downwards.
AAGGAGGTCAAGGACCATGGCGAAGGGGGCATGTTCGTCGGCAAACAGCTCACGGACAGCGAAAAGGTCATCCTCATCGAGGACGTCATGACCAGCGGCAAAGCCCTGCGCGAAATGCTGCCCAAACTCAAAGGCGCGGCAAACGTGGAGATCGCGGGCATGGTCATCTCCGTCGACCGCATGGAGAAGGGCTTGGACAGTGACCTTTCCGCCGTGCAGGAGGCATATAAGGAGTTCGGCGTCAGGGTGTACTCCATCGTCACCATGGCGGACATCATCGCCGCCATCGAAGAGGGGGTCATCGCCGGCAAAGAACACCTTGCGGCCATGCACGCTTACCGCAAACAATACGGCGCGGAATAAGTTTTATTGTAAATAAATGCCGCCCGCGGCAGCCGTTTGGCTGCCGCGGGTATTTTTTATATATCCTTTATGGAAAAAGTTGAAAAAATTTACTAAATTTTAGTAGTTGCGGGACAAACTTCCTGCAATCTTATATAATGAAATCAGTCATATCCAATCGTCGCTCCTTCAAAAAGTCCGAAAGGAGAGAGGACGGGACAATGTCATACAATAAAAGGAGAACGAGAATGGCGGAAGAAAAATGTTGCGATAAAAATTGTATGTATTATTACACGCACTACATTTTGTGCCGTACGGCGGATACAAGCCTTTGTACGAGGGGCACTGTGCGCATCCGAAAATAAGCCGGCAAACCAAGCGGAAGCGCATGGCGTCGGGGTTGCCCTGCCCGCAATGGCAACCGCGGCGGGCCCCGGCGCCCAAACAGCGGCTGCGCGCGCGGACCCTTCTCGGACAAATGTGCAGGCAGCCGGAAGAGATCGTCCGCATGCTGGAGAGCGCCGAGGAGGCGGAAGGCAGGCAGAACCAAAATGACTTTCATTGCGGGCATGGTACGGGGCTACTCTTCCTTCCGCACGCCGAGGATGTGGATGCCGCGCACCCGTTCAAAGCGGTAGGAAGCGAGGGGACGGTCGTAGGCGTCAAAGGTATGCGCGGCGACAAAGATATGTCCGCGCACGATGTCCGTCACGACGGGGGAATGGTAAAAATCGCCCGTTTCGTGCCCGAGCTGTACAATGTCGCCGATCTCCAATGCATGCAGGGACCTCTCCTCGGCAAAGGGGCCCATGCCTTTGTTGCCGACAAGGAAGTTATAGAGGTATTCCACGCCCGTCCAGGCGGGGGCGCGGTCGTTCGGGGAGCGGTAGTACCAGCCGAAAGTCGGGGTAAAGTTCATGACTTTCGCGCCCGCATACACGCATTGCGAGGCAAAGTTGGTGCAATCCCCGCCGTTGCCGTCAAAATTATAGTAGCGCGGATTTCTTTTGAACGCCCAGCGCCTTGCATACGCCGCGGCGGCTTCTCTGTCATAGGGAAAAATCTGCATAGTGCAGTATATGCGCTTCAGCGGAAAAATCGTTCGCAGGCGTTGACAATCCGCCCGCGAATTGTTATAATCGGCAGAGAGGGAAAAAGCGATGACGATACGGACATACCGCCCTTCTGACGGCGCCGCGCTTCTGCAGCTGTTTGCGGACACCGTGCGCACGGTCAACGGCAGGGTGTCCTTTTGACCAATTACGTCATGGAAAAACACTTGTAAAGTATTTTACGGGAAGAACGGGCGGGGCAGAATTGCCGCGCCCGCACTTTATTTTTGCGAATGCCCCGTGATCGGAGCGTCTTGCCGTCTGAAAATGGTATTGATCGACGGCAGAGGGAAATAACACAAAAACGTCAAAAATAAAGCAAAAAAGCAAGTAAATTGCCCATTTACTTGCTCTTTTCTGTGGTGACCCCTTTGAAATTAAAGGCGAACTATTCAGTTCTTCAAAACTTACCGT
>CAZTND010000005.1:47956-50043 GCA_964615285.1 uncultured Clostridia bacterium | reverse complement strand
TGGTGCCGCTGATCGGGGTCGAACCGATACGGTATCACTACCACGGGATTTTGAGTCCCGCGCGTCTGCCAATTTCACCACAGCGGCATAATCAAGCGTATATCATTATACTATATACGCCCGAAAAAAGCAACCGTTTTTCGGCGGCTCGGCGGAGTTTTTTATTTTACCTCTTACTTCCCTTCGCTGATCTCGTCGAGATATGTGTCGTAATTGGTGTTCTTGTCATACACCTTGCGCCCCTCGATCTCGATGATGCGGTCGCAGACGGTGTTCATGAGCTCCTGGTCGTGCGACGTCAGCAGCATGCAGCCCTTGAAATTCTGCAAACCCGTATTGAGGGACGTGATGGTTTCGAGGTCGAGATGGTTGGTCGGCTCGTCCAGGATCAGGAAATTGCCTCCCGCCAGCATCATTTTCGCCAGCATACAGCGCACCTTTTCGCCGCCTGAGAGCACCTTGGCGTGCTTCAACGCCTCTTCGCCGCTGAACAGCATCCTGCCCAGCCAGCCGCGCAAGTACTCTTCATAGTGATCTTTGGAGAACTGCGAGAGCCACTCCACGAGGGTCAGGTCGCATCCGTCGAAAAATTCGCCGTTGTCCGAAGGGAAATAGGAATTGATGATGGTCTTTCCCCACTTGACCGTGCCCGCATCCGACTGCTCTTTGCCCATCAGAATGTCGTAGAGCATGGTGACGGCGCGGCTGTTGTCCGACACGATGCCGATCTTTTCCCCCTTCTGCACGGTGAAAGAAATTTCCTCGAAATAGCCTTCCTTGGTCAGCCCTTCGACCATGAGGATGTCGTTGCCGATCTCCCGTTCGAATTTGAAGTCGATGAACGGATATTTGCGCAGGGAAGGTTTGAAATCGCTGATGGTCAGTTTTTCAAGTTCCTTTTTGCGGGAAGTCGCCTGACGGGACTTGGAGGCGTTGGCGGCAAAGCGGGCGATAAATTCCTGCAATTCCTTGGCGCGCTGTTCCGCCTTTTTGTTCTGTTCCTTCTGCTGGCGCGCCATGAGCTGGCTCGTCTGATACCAAAAGTCATAGTTGCCGACATACATGTTGATTTGCCCGTAATCGACGTCGCAGATGTTCGTGCATACCTTGTTGAGGAAGTGGCGGTTGTGCGAAACGATGATGATGGTGTTTTCAAAGTCCATCAGGTAATTTTCCAGCCAGCGCACGGAGGCAATGTCGAGGTCGTTGGTCGGCTCGTCCAAAAGGAGCACGTCGGGATTGCCGAACACCGCCTGCGCCAAGAGCACCTTGACCTTCATCTTGCCGTCCAGTTCCTTCATTGTCTTACCGTGGAGTTCCATGGGAATGCGGAGCGCCATCAGAAGCTGCTGCGCCTCCGTTTCGGCGTCATAGCCGTTCATTTCGGCAAACTCCGTTTCCAGCTCGCCCGCGCGGATGCCGTCCGCCTCGGAAAAATCGGGCTTTGCATAGAGCGCGTCCTTCTCGTCCATGACCTCGACGAGGCGGCGGTACCCGAGCATGACCGTGCGCAGGACGGTCTCATGGTCGAAGGCGTTGTGGTTTTGCTGCAAGACGCTCATGCGCTCGCCCTTGTCCAGCGTGACGTCCCCCTTATTCGGCTCGATCTCACCCGACAAAATTTTCAAAAAGGTCGATTTGCCCGCGCCGTTGGCGCCGATGATGCCGTAGCAATTCCCCTTCGTGAATTTCAGATTGACGTCCTCAAAGAGTTTTTTGCCGCCGTATTGCAGGGATACGTTGTTGACCGATAACATGCTTTTACCTCGAAAGTTTTTTCTACCGTCCGATTATACCATATTTTTCCGCAACAGGCAAATAAAAAGAGTATTTTTCTCGGAAAAGCCAAGAAAAACACTCTTTTGTTTTCATTCTTCCATTCCGCCGAAGTACTGGTAATAGGCGATGCCGAGCATGAAAACGGCGGAAACGACGGTCACGACCGCTGCGGGAATGAGGATCCACGCCATGTACAACTCGCTGACGAAGGAATACCGCATGACGGAAGTCATGACCGGCAACTCCGCCGCTCCCGCGGCGAACCATACGATCTGATTGCTCCGCAGCCGTTCCCCGCGCGCCGCCGC
>CAZTND010000005.1:40005-47856 GCA_964615285.1 uncultured Clostridia bacterium | reverse complement strand
CGCCGGCGCCGAGCTGTAATCCAATAATGAAGAAAAGTATAATCCTGCGAAGCGGATTTCCCTTAACGCTCCCTCCCTATTTCCGGTTCTCTCTATTTATTGAACATGATCTTTTCGCTATTGAACATCTTGGCAAGAACAAACACGCCGAGGGCAAACAGCGCGATGTCGATGCCCAACGTAATGAAAAATCCCGCAATGTTGAAACTCATCGTAATGACAGATGTCAGACATAGTACTGCGTTAAAAAGCGGAATGAAGTAGCCCGCCAAGCCGTTTGCCGGAAGAATGGACGACATCAGACTCAAAACCATGACCAATATCATGAACGGCGTCGCCAGGCCGGTCGCCTCCTTCACGCTCTTGGCGTAAGTGGAAACGATGGTCAAAATCACCGTGAAAAGCAGCACGTTCATAATGATGATGGCAAAAATGGCGAGATATTCGAGAAAACCGTATGGAACAGCGGAGAGTTCCGTGCCGATGAGATTCGGCAGGGAGAAGATGATCCCCAGGAAGGAAGAAGTCGCACTGATCAAGGACACCAAAGCGAGCGCGAACACCTTGCCGAGCGCAAGACGGCTCCGCTTGACGGGCGTAACCAAAAGGGTGGCAATGGTGCCGCGCTCCTTCTCTCCCGCCATCGATTCCGCCGATACGGACATACAGCCCGTCATCAGAAAAACATTCAGGATCATGGGTAGGATCATGCCCAAAATATAGGTCGTCAACTCGCTCTCGCTCGCAAGGTCGTATTGTCCTTCGCCCGCGTTCACGTCGAACTTATTGGCAAGCTGATGCTCAAAAGCATCCAGACAGGCGGTGTAATAGGCGTACATCGTCTGCGAATTCGTCGAAGTGGAATTGTAGTAAATTTCTACTTGCGGCGCAACGCTCCCGCCGGCCGGTTCATACGCCAGCATCTTTTCGTAAAAATCTTCCTCGTATACGATGTAGAGATCGGCGTCCCCCGTTGCTACCGCGTTCTTTTTTTCGTCTGCGGAGAGCGCGTCATCCGCCCTCGCTTCAATAATATACGTCCCGCCGCCGTCATTGAATGCTTCAAACGCCTCCGGCTGACGGTCGATGTAGACGACGTATTTCGTATTCGGGTCGACGGCGCTCCCCGTCATGCCGTCGAAAAAATTGCCCATGAGCGAATAGATGCAGAAGACGAGCACGCCCGGCAGAATGAGGGCTGCAAGCATGCGCTTATCGGTCAGAAAGCGTTTCAACTCCTTCCTGAAAATGGTGAGAATGTCCTTCATACGACGTCCCCCTTTATCTCGCGGTAAATATCGAAAAATACGTCTTCCAGATTCTTTTCCGCCGTCAGGACGGATAACTCGTCTTCCCGTACCATTTTTCCGTCGATGATGATGCCCACACGGTCGCACAGCTTTTCCACCAAAGAAAAGATGTGCGTGGACAGGAGAACGGTCTTGCCGTCCCTTTTGAGTTCTTCCAGGAAGTCCGTCACCGTGCGCGCCGTCAGAACGTCCAGCCCGTTTGTCGGTTCGTCGAAAACGACAATCCCGGGATCGTGCACGATGGAGATGACGAGGGAAACTTTCTGTTTCATGCCCGTCGAAAGGTCGCCGACCTTGACTTCCGCAAAGCGGTCGATGCCGAATTTTTCAAAGAGCATGCGCTTGCGTTCCCGCGTTTCTTCCTTGGAAAGCCCGTGCAGTTCGGCAAAGAAATCGAAGAGATAATTGGGGGTGAAGAAGTCCTCCAATTTGAGTTCGCTCGTCAGAAAGCCGATCTGCCGGCGCACGCCGTCGGGATCATGCACCACGCTCGTGCCGCCCACCGCGACGTCGCCGCCGTCCGGCTTGATGAGCGTGGCGATGATGCGCAGCGTCGTGGTTTTGCCTGCGCCGTTGGGGCCCAGAAGCCCGTAAATCTCCCCTTCTTTGACCGAAAAAGAGAGTCCGTCCACGGCAACTTTGTATTTTTCCGCCGTCTTTTCGATCTTTCTTTGCCTGGCGGACAAACGAAAAGTTTTGCGGAGATTTTCCGCTTTCAGAATTTCCCTGTTCACAAATGTTCTCCCGGATCCACTGTTTTATTTTTGTCCTCTTCCCTCATGTCCGCCCTATACCGTTTCCGGCGCGACAAAACCGCCTCCGTCAGAATGTACTCTATCTGTCCGTTGAGAGAACGGAAATCATCTTCCGCCCAACGGGATATTTCATCGTATAACCGCTTGGACAATCGGAGCGGTATTTGTTTCTTATCGTTTTTTTCATTCATAAAACAAACACCTCCTTTCGGGCTTGTAAAGCGGACATCCCCGCGCTCGCCGAAACGGGAGCGCGGGTACGCCGCAAAAATATGTATTCCTCTGTCAGAAAATGCTGCCGCTGTTGACGATGGGCTGTGCGTCCTTGTTGCCGCACAGCACGACGAGCAGGTTGGAGACCATCTGCGCCTTGCGTTCGTCATCCAGATCCACGATCTTGTTTTCGGCGAGTTTTTTGAGCGCCATATCGACCATCGACACCGCGCCGTCCACGATCTTCTGCCTTGCCGCGATGATGGCGGAAGCCTGCTGCCGCTGCAGCATCGCCGCCGCGATTTCGGGCGCATAGGCAAGGTGAGAAATGCGCGCCTCCATGATCTCGATGCCCGCCATATCCACGCGCGCCTGCAATTCGGCCTTCAGCACGTCGGCGATCTCCTGGGAAGAGCCGCGCAGCGTCTTTTCATTGTCGTCGTCGGACACGTCGTAAGGATACTGCCGCGCAACCTGGCGGATGGCGGAATCGCACTGCGTGGAAACGAAAGAATAGTAATTGTCCACGTTGAACACGGCGCGGGCGGTGTTGGTGATACGCCAGATGACGACCACGCCGATCTCGATGGGGTTGCCCTCTTCGTCGTTGACCTTCTGTTTTTCGTTGTTGAGGGTCATGGCTTTCAAAGAAACCTTTTTCGCTCCCAGCCCCGCCACGTTGCCTGCGGGGTTGACAGACGAAACGAAGGGGTTGACCCAATAGAAACCGTCCTTTTTCAGCGTGCCGTAATATTTGCCGAAGAATGTCAGGACATATGCCTCGTTGGGATTGACGACCTTAAATCCGCGGCACAGAAAGGCGTCGATACAGAGCAGTATGATGGGAATGGCGACCAGCAGGGTGAGGTCTTCATTCTGCCCTCCCGCAAACGCTGCGGGGATAATGATGCAGAGCGCAAGGCAGACGACCGCCGCAACGACGACGACCGCCAACATCCCCCAGCCCGACCACGCTTTCAACTCTCTTTCGTTGACTTGGTTTTCCATTTTTTGTTCTCCTTTATCAAAATTGATATCATTTTGATATTAAAATCATAACATATAACCGGAACCTTGTCAAGGGTCTGAACAAAAAAATATAGAAAATTTTTCCGGGGCACCGCGAGCACGTTTTTTACAGAGAAAAACGAACGGCACATCATTTGCCGTCCGTTCTTTTACGGAAAGATATTTCATTGCCGTCGGGCTTACAATTGCGCGAGATAGGCGACTTCCTCGGGGGAGAGTTTGCGCACCGCCCCTCTGTCCAGCCCGCGCAAAGAAAGTTCGCCGATCTTGGTGCGCTTCAAAAAAGCCACCGTCTTGCCGATCGCTTCAAACATTTTCCGGATCTCGCGGTTCTTTCCCTCCGTCAGCACGACCTGTACGCGGGTATATTTTTTATTGGTCTCCAAAATCTTCATCTTGCATTTCTTGGTGACGACGCCCTTTTCGATCTCGATGCCGGGACGGATGCGGTTGAGCATCTGTTCGGTGACGGTGCCCTCGATCTTGGCGACATACGTCTTGGGGATCTCGTTGGCGGGATTGGTCAGCCGGTAGGCAAGCCCGCCGTCGTTGGTCAAAAGCAACAGCCCCTCGGTGTCGTAATCCAGCCTGCCGACGGGAAACACCCGTCCCGTATGGGGCGGCAAAAGGTCCATGACCGTCTTTCTGCCGCGGTCGTCCGAAACGGTGCACAGATACCCCTTGGGTTTGTTCATGATAAAATACTCCGTCTTGGTACGCCTGCCGACGATGTTGCCGTTGACGCGCACGACGTCGTCCGGCCCGACGTCATCCCCCAGCCTTGCCGGCCTGCCGTTGATCTCCACGGCGCCTTCTTCGATGAGTTTGTCGCTGGCGCGGCGGCTCGCCACGCCGTTTTCCGCCATAAATTTGTTGATCCTCATAGTTTTGTGCGTCCCGTATAAGTCTTGGGGGCGGAGTTGCCGTTCATGAAACGGGACAACTCTTTTCCACTTCTCTTATAGTACACAAATTTTCACTGAAAATCAACTGATTTTCGAGGAAAACAGAAATTTTCCCCTGATTTTCACCTTTCTTTACGGGTAAACGAACGATTTCGGACAATTCGCACTCCGTCCGCGCCCGTTCGTCCGCCGCCAGAGGATAATAAAAGTCTTTTCCGCCCTCCGAACGCAGAAGGCAGACTTCGTTCCGGTCGTCCGTGGGCACGGCAAACTCCCGTTCGGCGGCATAGAGTTTGACGAGGGTGTATTTGCGGAAGGCGGCGTCGAGGAGCTGCGCGCTGCGTTCATACATTTCGGGCGAGTCGAGGACGACGGAAACGAGCTGCATATCCCCCCGCTTTGCCCCCGTGACCAGGCAGCGCCCCGCCCTTTTGGTGAACCCCGTCTTGACGCCGTTCGCCCCCTCATAGTTGTAGAGCATTTTATTCTTGTTCGCCCAGCCGTTTTCTTCAAAATATTTCGTCGAAACAATCTCGCGGAAGATCCGGTCCTGCATGGCGTGACAGGCGATGCGGGCGAGGTCGAGCGCGGTGGTGTAATGGTCCTCGTCCGGCAGACCGTGCGGGTTGGTAAAATGGCTGTTCTCCGCGCCCCAGCCCGCCGCGCGGCGGTTCATCTCGGCGGCAAAAGCCTCCACACTGCCGCTTCGGTGCAGGGCAAGGGTCACGGCGCAGTCGTTGCCCGAGCGGAGCATGAGCCCGTACAGGAGCTGACGGACGGTATAGACGTCCCCCGCCTTGAGATAGACGGAGGAGCCCTCTACGCCCGCCCCCGCCGACGGCACGGCGATCTTTTCTTCCAGGTCGCAGTCCTCGATGATGATGGCGGCGGTCAGAATTTTGGTCGTGCTCGCCATGGGCAGGCGTTTGTCGCCGTCCTTTTCATACAGTACCCGCCCCGAAGAAACTTCCAGCACCGCTTCCCCCGCCGAAACGCATGCCGCGGCGGCAGAGATCGTGCCGACAGACGAAAACGGGGAAAAGAACGCGCAGACGGACAGAAGAACGCCGCAGACAGCGGCGGCAAGGGCGGCAAAGCGCCTTTTCATGTTCTCTCTTTGTCGTCTCTGCCCGCCGTGAAACGGGAGAGCACCCCCTCCGCTTTTTCCATGAGATTTTCCAGCGGTTCGTCCGTGATCTTGACCAGGCGGCAGCACTTTCCGTCATCGATGAGAAAACCGCAGGGCTTCATGGTGACCACGCTGCCCGCACCGCCCGCAAACGAACGGCCGTCCGCCTGGATGACCTTGGCGTCGCCGTACTCCCCGCCGCCCGAAAGGTATCCGACCGTCACTTTTGTAAAGGGAATGATCTGGCTGCCGCTCGCCGAAATGATGGGCTTGCCGATGACCGTATCCACGTCGATGAGTTCGGAAAGGGACTGTACGGACAGCCCGATCAGATTTTCGATTGTCTTATGCTTTTCTTTCTCTTTTTCTGCCATAAATTGATGATCGCCTCCAATATGATTTTGGCAAACGCAATGCCGACTGTCAACAGATTGAACACGGTGACAAGGTGTACGGTGACCATGGCGGCGTTTCCGCCATGGCGCAGGAGCACGCCGTTTTTGAGCCGCAGGAACCGCCTTCCGCGGCACACCGCGGGCAGGACCGTCCGGGAGACGACCTGCAGGAGCGCGGCGACAAAAAATGCCGCCGTGGGCATCGTTTCGTCCCCGATCTCCAGCGACGTCCGCAGCGTAAAGAGCTGAAATCCCGCCGTGATCTCGAATTTTTTCCGCTCGTTCTGCATATCGGCATACGGCACGAAAACGGCCTTTTTGCGGCTGATATGGATGGCAAGCCCCTCCCTGTGCGGGACGATATACCCGCCGACGGCTTTCAGGACGCCGAACGCATAGACCGAAAAGAAAAGTTTCTTCTTTGTTATGTCCGCATAGGCGTCCAGATGCAGAAACATCGGAAAGAACAACAGCACCCCGCCGATCAGCGCGCCGTACACATAAGCGTTTTCCATACCGTTATTTTTCGCAACCGCTGTGAAAATATACGCCGGAAGGACAGAAAAGGGCCGTTCCCTCCGAACGGAAGAAACGGCCGATGAAAAACGATAACAAACATGTAAAACCAAGCAACGGCCCGGTCGATCGTGCGGGGCGGACGTATCGCCGCAAAATTCAGGCGTCTTTGGCATTCTCCGTGGCGGAAAGGATCCGATCGGTCAGTTCCGCCAGCGACAGGGCATCTTCTTCCCCGACCGCCTCGATGAAGCGGTCGAAACAGAGCAGCAGTTCGTCATAGCGGGCGTCCAAAAAGTTCCTGCCCGCGAGCGTGATGCTGACGGTCATCTTTCTCCGGTCGTCCGCGGCGATCTCCATGGAAACGAAATCCTTTTTGCGCAGTACGCTCAGGATGCTCGCCACGCGGGAACGGCTGAGCGTCATATGATCGCTGATCTGCGAGGGATTGACGCCCGTCTTTTTTTTGCCGATGAAGTGCAGGACCGCCAGCTCCCCTTCGGTAAACCGGCGCACGGTCGCCGCCAGCGCGCTCTTCTCCATTTTCTGAAAATTCTCCATCAGTCGGTTGCGTATCAGCATTTTATCCATGGTTTTACTCCTTTTTCTTTTTATTCCGATATGATTTTCGCCTCTTGTTCCGCAGCGGGATCACTCGTTGGATTTGAGCGAATCGGCGGGATCGATTTTATTGAGCTTGATGAGCATGAACGCGTACACGATGGCGGCAAAGAGAATGGTCAGCCCGAAGGCGTACAAATAACTCCATACCGAGATGGTGCGTCCAAGCAGCAGCGCGACGCTGTCGATGCGCGGCACGATGAAGAAGGCGTGCAGCAGCCAGCCGAGCAGCAGCCCCAACAGGCTGCCGATGATCGTCAGCACGGCGCTCTCCCGATAGATATAGCCCGCCACCTCCGCGCGCGTATAGCCGAGCACCTTCAATGTGGCGATCTCCCGCTGTCGCTCGTCGATGTTGATGTTCGTCAGGTTGTACAGCACGATCGCCGCCAACCCCCCCGCGCTGACAATGAGCACGGCGATGACATATCCCATGGTCTGCGAAAGCCCGCTGTATATATCCCTGTCGTCCGCCGTGAAAGAAACGCCCGTCACGCTGTCATCTGTCAGCAATTCCCGCGTGAGTTCGTCCCGATCCACGCCGTCCAGATCGGCACAGACGAACAGGACATTGTCATCGGGAACGGAACCGGAACCGAACAGTTTTTTGTACGCGGCGGCGCTCATGTAAGCGCGGCTTTCGGCATAGTTTTCAAATATGCCGGCGACCGTCGTCTCCGTTTCCGTGCCGTTCGCCGACAGCCTGATCGTGTCGCCCGCCTGAATGTCGTATACTTCGGCTATATTTTCGGGCAGAACGATGCCGTCCTCCGGCAGTTCTATGGCTTCTCCGCTCTTGCGGTCGCGTATGGATACCGTCTTGTCGAGCGACTCCCTGTCGTCCGTCACAAAAAATTCCAGGCTCTCCCTTGCCGTCGCACCCTCCGTTTCGGGGGAATCGACGAGAATGATCATATTTTCGGTATACAGCGAAGCGTATTCCTTGCCGTCCAGAAAGTCCTCCAACGCCGCCGTTTC
>CAZTND010000005.1:0-39905 GCA_964615285.1 uncultured Clostridia bacterium | reverse complement strand
GCCGCCGCATGATAGGATATTTCCACGTCATAGCGGATGAGCTCTGTGTACTGCACGTCGTTCACCACGTTGATGGAATCGTAAATGCCGAATCCCGCCAGGATCAGCGCCGTACAGCCCATAACGGATATAATGGTCATCAGCATATTCTTCTTATAGCGGAAGATATTGCGCAATGTCGCCTTATATTTGAATTTCAGCGGTTTCCAAAGGAATCCCACCCGTTCCAGCAGGATGCGCTTGCCCTGTTTGGGCGCCTTCTGCTGCATCAGGAGCGAGGGACGCTCTTTCAGGGAGGACCAGCAGGCGTACATCGTGACGGCGGCAGTCAGAACGACCAGGCAGACGAGAACGACCGCGACGAAAGCGGGGCTGACGCTGAGCTGCAGGGAGGGCAGATAGTACTGTGAACCGTATGCCGCCCAAAAGATGGAGGGCAGCAGCGCAAATCCGCACAACAGCCCGACCAATCCGCCGATGATCCCCGCCGCCAGGCAATAGACGAGGTATTTGGAGGCGATCTTTCCGTTGCCGTACCCGAGCGCCTTGAGCGTGCCGATCTCCGTCCGGTCCTCTTCGACCATCCGCGTCATGGAAGTCATCGCGACCAGAGCGGCGACCAGAATAAAGAACACGGGAAAGATGGCGGCAATGTCCGACACCTTATCGACATTCATGTTGAAACTGATATAACTCACATTGGAACTGACGGTGTCCAATACGTACCAGGAGGCTTCCGCTGCCTGACCGCCGCCCTGACTGCCCATGATCTCGTTTATATCGGCGTTGGAAACGTTGTCCGACGATGCAAGCGCCTCGTATACTTGCGCCGCTTCGGATAAAGCGTCTTTGTAGCCCTGATCAAAGATATTATAATTTGCCGCACCGTCGACGGTCACATAACAATCCGTATAGGCAATATTGATCCCCATCATGCTGAACAGATCAAAAATCCCCGTTGAAAAGAACCCGAGATCGATTTCTGTTCCGCCCGACAGTCTGCCGACCGTATCATTTTCATCCGTATATTCGATACTGTATGCTTCCCGCTGGACGTACATCACGGCCTGCACGACGCCCGCGCCGACGGAGGAGATCTCCCTGCCGTTGATATAGTAATACGCGGGACTGGAAACGACGCCGACGACGGTAAATGTCTCCGTTTCATAGACGTCGCCGTATGTGCTGCCCTCCGAAGGGGCAAGCACAATGGTGTCCCCCACGGAGATATTTTCAAAATTCACATTGGAACGCTCCACCACGCATTCGTCCGCGCTCTCGGGAAAACGTCCATCCTCGAGCGTGAGATGATCGAGCGTCTGTCCCGTTTCCGCGTCGAATTCGTCCAACCCGTTGACCCGGGCGACGATCTCACTGTCCGAACCGTTGACCGTTGCTATGACGTCGGTCTGGATCAGCGCCATGGATCCGTCCGTGACGCTTTCCCCCCTCTCGTCCTCGGCATTCCGGATCTCGGTCACGTCCGACGCCGTCAGGCCGTACGAGCCCTTGATGTCTATATCGTACATGGCGTTATCGCGGTAATAACTGTTCATGGTGTTTTTCATGTCGGGCGTCGCCTGCATCAGCCCGATCAGAAATCCGACGCCCAAAGCGATGATCGCCATGATGGCGATAAACCGCCCGAAGCCATGCCGAAAGTCCTTCCATACGGATTTTGTATACTTCTTCATGCCCTTCTCCTTATTGCTGTGCCGCTCTTGCTCTTACCATTCCAAAAGCTCCACATCCATCGGTTTTTCGACCTTTTCGCAGGACAATATCTTCCCGTTCTTCATGTGCACGACCCTGTCCGCCATCTGCGTGATCGCAGAATTGTGCGTAATGACGATGACCGTCTTTTTCATGGTGCGGCAGATGTCGTGCAAAAGCTTCAGCACTTTCTTGCCCGTTTCATAGTCAAGCGCGCCCGTCGGTTCGTCGCAGAGCAGTATCTGCGGGTTTTTGGCGATGGCGCGGGCAATGGCAACGCGCTGCTGCTCGCCGCCCGAAAGCTGTGCGGGGAAATTTTCCGCCCGTGCCGCAAGTCCCACGTCGGTCAGCGTCTGCATGGCGTCCAGGGGATCCTCGCAGATCTCCGAAGCGATCTCCACGTTTTCGAGCGCCGTCAGATTCTGGATGAGGTTGTAAAACTGAAAGACAAACCCGACCGAATGGCGGCGGTACAGCGTGAGCTGTTTCTCGTTGAAATCGCTCACGCGCAGATCACCGACATAAATTTCTCCCTCCGTCACGCGGTCCATGCCGCCCAACATATTCAAAAGCGTGGTCTTTCCCGCGCCGCTCTGCCCGACAATGACGCAGAACTCCCCTTCTTCTATGCCGAAATTCACGTCGTCGACGGCGCGGATCTCATTCGTCCCCATGGTAAAGACGCGACTCACATGTTTGAATGCCACAAACGGACGGCCCGCCTCTGCCGGCACAACGGCCGCTTCCAAAGACTTTATTTTCTTTTCCTCTTTCCGTTTCATATGACTCTGCCTCCTTGTCATGTTTTCTGTTGACATTTTGAAAATTATAACAAAAAATTATTACAACTATGTTAATAATTCTTACTATAAATCAATTTCATCTCTATTATAATTCTTTTTGGCCGATCTGTCAATAGCGCGGGCATGAAAAATTGGTGAAAAAAATAAAAAATCTCCGGACTGCCGCGGTCCTTGAAGGCACGTTTCGCCCCTCCTTCCGACGGAAATTCACCGAAGCATCACAAAAAGGCGATCACTTTTTACAATTATACCCCAAAAACGGTTTATAAATAGGTGATGAAAATTTCCGCTATGGAAAAAGGAGAAATGATGAAAAACGAGAACGAAGACTTCCTGCCGGAGAATACGGAAGCGCTGAACCTGCCGGTCGACCTGCTTGCCGCCCCGGAAAAACTCTACGACAGGACAAAAAAGATGATGTGGTCCATGGTGCATTACAAGGAGCTGAAAATGATGTACGTCTGCGCCATCAAAGAAGTAAAGACGAAATTTGACGTACTGAACACGGAATTCAACGTGAAGAACAAGCGCAACCCCATCAATTCCGTATCGACGCGCCTGAAGAGCACGGAGAGCCTGATGAAAAAACTGCTGAGCCGCAACCTGCCGGTAACGCTGGAGAGCATCGAACAGAACATCTATGACGTCGCGGGCATCCGCGTCGTCTGCTCGTACATAGACGACATCTATAAGATCGCCGACGCCTTCCTGCAACAGGACGACGTAAAACTCATCGCCCGCAAGGACTATATCAAAGACCCGAAACCGAACGGGTACAGAAGCCTGCATCTGATCGTCAGCATTCCCGTGTTTTTTGCGGAGAAACGAAAAGACGTGAACGTCGAAGTGCAGATCCGCACGATCGCAATGGATTTTTGGGCGAGCCTGGAACACCAGATCAAATACAAACAGGAAATACCGGAACAGACAAAAATCGTGGAACGGCTCAAAAACTGCGCCGACGTCATCGCACATACGGACGAAGAGATGCTCAATCTCCGCCGACGGATAGAAGAAGCGGAGGACATTCCCTCCGAAGAAGAGATTTTGTTGGAAAAGCTGAAAAAACTCGACGTACAGATGAACTGAACCCGCACGCAAAAACCCCGCGCCGTCACCGGACGAACGCGGGGTTTTCGATCATGCTTTCAAAAGTCCGTCATCTTCTCCGCCGGAACTGCGAAGCGACGACAATGAACCGTACCAGATATAAGAGCGAAACGAACATGCCGGCGACATATGTCAGCGCCGCGGCGGTGAGCACTTTGCGCACGCCCGCCAGCTCCTCTGCATCCAACGTGCCGCTGCTTTCCAGCATGCACATGGCGCGGCGGGAGGCGTTGAATTCCACGGGCAGGGTGATGAGGCTGAAAATGGTGGCAAGGCTGTATGCGACGATCGCCAGCGTGATGAACAGGTTGCCGACCATGGGATTTTCTATAAAAAATTCGAGCAGGATGCCGACGAGCAGCAGCGGAACGGCCAGGCGGGAACCGAAGTTGACGACGGGCACGATGACCGAACGCAGGCGGAGAGGCAGGTAGCCCTCGGCGTCCTGCACGGCGTGCCCCACTTCGTGCGCCGCCACGCCGAGCGCGGCGATCCCCGTCTGTCCGTATGTGCTCTGCGAAAGGGAGAGCACTTTGGTCGCGGGGTTGTAATTGTCCGTCAGATTCCCTTTGATGGCGGTAATGCGGACCATACAGCCGTTGTCCTGCAAAAGCCTGGAAGAGAGGGCCTCCGCCGTCCAACCCGATTTTGCCCGGATACGGGCATATTTTTTATAGGTGCTCGATACCAGGCACTGCGCAAAAAATGCGAGCAGCAATCCCGGAACGACAATGATATAGCTCCACCAATATGTCCAGATCATGAAAGTCCCCCTTGTTCCATACCGGAAAACGCCCGCGCCCGCGGGCGGCCGTCAGTCGATGCGGATGATGTCCGAGTCGTCCACGTCCCGCAAGAAATCGGGCAGGTCCGCCGGGCGCTCCGGCTCCTCCGGCTGCGGTCCTGCCGCCGCGGCGGCCGTCTCCGCCTGCGCCCCGGAAGGCGCGCCGTTTTCGCCCTCTTCCCCCTCGTATACGTCTTTGCGGTAGAGGTAACTGTCCTCCGTATTTTCACTCAGTTCGGCGATCTGCGCCATCAGCGAATCGTAATCGGGCAGTTCTTCGAGGGAAGAGATATGAAAACGTTTCAGAAAATTGTCCGTCGTGCAGTACAGGATGGGCTTGCCGATGGCGTCCTTTCTGCCGCACGGTTCGATCATTTTCAATTCGAGCAGCGTCTTGACGGCGTAGTCCGAATTGACCCGCCGCAGTTCCTCCAATTCGCCCTTGGTGATCGGCTGTTTGTAGGCGATGATGGCGGCACTCTCCAAAATGGTCTTGGTGAACTCCTTTTCCTTAATGGAATTCAAAACGTCCGCGACCTGATCCTTATAGTCCGGATTGGAGGCAAATTGCGCCTTGTTGTTGAACGTCAGCAGGTGGATGCCGCAGTCGCCGGCATATTTTGCCTGCAGTTCTTCCACGCTTTTTTTGACCTGGGCGACCGTGACGTCCAGTTTTTCCGCAATGAAAGCAAACGGCACGCCGTTGCCCGCGGCAAAAAGAATCGCTTCAATTATATTCGTCAATTTCTCCAAAATCTTCTTCCTCGTTCCGTTCCGGATTCAGCGTTATCAGAATGGGCGCAAAGTTTTCCGCCTGCTGCACGCAGATGTATTGATGTTTCAAAAGTTCCAGGAGCGCCTGAAAAGTCGTGATGACCTCCGCTTTGTTGTAGCGCCGCGAAAGCAGTTCTTCGAACATCACGCTCTCCCGTTCGCCGAGAACGTCGCGGATGGAGGTGACCTTTTCGGCGACGGTAAAAGTGTCCTGCGGAATCTCCTTGATGTCCGTTTCGTCGTGCTTTTCCGCTTCGATGCGGAGCATGAGCTCGGTAAAGGCGCGGACCAGTCCGTCCAGATTGAAATCCTTGTAGACGATCTTCACCTGTCCCACGCTCTTGTCGGGTTCCTTGTAAAAATACCCCACCGTTTCCATGGCTTTGAGCTTTTCCGTCTCTTCCTTGATGAGTTTGTACTCTTCGAGGGCGCGGATGAGCTGGGTGCGTTCGTCCTCCTCGTCGTCGAGGTAGTCCTCTTCCTCCTCGTCGGGCACCAGGCTCTTCGCCTTGATGGAGAGGATTGTGGAGGCGATGACGAGATATTCGCTCGCCTTGTCGGCGTCGAGGTACGGCAGCCCGCGCATATAGGCGAGGAACTGTTCCATGACCTGCGACACGAAGATGTCCTTGACCTCTATCTCGTTGCAGCGTATGAGATACAAGAGCAAATCGAGCGGACCCTCGAAATTGCTGAGGACGGTGGTGTAGTCCACGTTCGATTCAAAATTTTCAGCCGTAACTTTTCCCATCAGAAAAACAGCCCCCAGAACATGCCGAACAACTCCATTATCCCGTTGACGACGTAGCCGAGATAAAACCCCAATATGTCAAAGTAATCCAGGATCGGCAGGAACCTCGACAGGTACCGGCAGAGCCAGCTCTCCACGATCAGCCCGAGGAGAATATAGTAACCGTATTGCCGGATGAAGAGAAAGGCTTTGCTCCTCCTTCTGTCGAGCGCGTCCCAGATGCGGAAGCCGTCCAAGGGATAGAGGGGCAGCAGGTTGAACACGAAGAAATTCAGATTGTATACGACAAAAAAGGTCAGAAATTCGTTCAAAAAGATATAGAGATAGTTGGGGTCCGTGAGATTGCCCACGGCCAGCAGCATGAGCGGATAAAAGAGGAACGCCAGAAGAAGATTGACGGCAATGCCCGCGGCGGACGTGATGAAAAGCCCGCTCTTGTAATGCCGGAAATTGTTCGGATTGATGGGCACGGGTCTCGCCCAGCCGAATCCGACGATGACGAACATCAAAAGCCCCGCGAGGTCGAAATGCTTCAAGGGGTTCAGCGTCAGCCGCCCCTCCCATTTTGCCGTAGGGTCGCCGCATTTGTAAGCCGCAAAGGCGTGAGCAAACTCGTGCAGCGTCAGGATGATGACGACGGCACAGGCGCTCGCCAGCAAGTATACGAAATAATCCATGTTGCTATTATATTATATTTTTTCGGAAAAATCAAGAAGATGAGAGCAAAATTCCGCACAAAGAAAAAAAGCGGTTTCATCCGCTTTTTCCGTGAAAACCGATCGGGAATCGGCCGTTTGATATTGTTCGATCGTTATATTGCCCAGCCCTCGGCGGCGCGGCGATAACAATCCCAAAAGCTCGCCTTCTCTGCGTCCTCGCAGCTGACGATCGCAACTTTGGCAAATTCCACGCCGTCTTTGAATACGGTCATTTCGCCCACTTTGTCCCCCTTATGCAGGGGCGCCCTGACGGACAGAAATTCGACCGTGCGGGTGATCTCCGCGCCACCTTCCCCGTTGCGCGAAAAATAGCGGACGGGACGTTCGGGCGCCACGGAAATCTCGGTAACCTTCGCATTCTTCACGCACAGTTTCTCTTCCAGCGGTTCGGTGCCGAATATCTCCCGGTCGGAATAGTTGGCGAAAGTATAGTCGAACATGCGGCTGACGGCGGCGAAACGGCTCTTGCTGTCGGCGGAACCGATGCTGACCGAAATGACGCGCATATCCCCGCGCTTGGCGGTCGCGGCAAGGCAGAACCCCGCTTCATTGGTAAAGCCCGTCTTTCCGCCGTCGCAGCCCTGGTACTGACGGATCAGTTTGTTGGTATTGGTGATGAGCGTCGTCCTGCCTTCGGGGTGTTGAAATTCGTCCGTCCAGATCTTGGAAAATTCAAAATATTTTTCGCGGCGGACAAGTTCCCGCAGCATGAGAGCGACGTCATAGGCACAGGAATACTGCGGATCCTTCGGCAGTCCGGTGCAATTGGCAAAGAGCGTGTCGCCGCAGCCCAGCCCTTCGGCGCGTTCGTTCATCCGCTGCACGAAAATATCGTCGCTGCCGGCGATATATTCGGCGAGCGCAACGCACGAGTCGTTGGCAGAACAGACGGTCACGCTCTCCATCAGCTGTTCGGCGGTGTACGTCCCGCCCGCTTCGAGATAGACCTGCGAACCGCCCATGGACATGGCATGTTCGCTGACGGGGATCACGGTGTCGTAACTCATTTTACCGCTCTCCACGGCGTCGAAAGAGAGAATGAGCGTCATGATCTTACACATGCTGGCGATGGGCAGCCGCGCTTTTTCGTTCATCGCATAGACGGGCGTCGCGCTGGCGGCGTCCATGCAATATGCCGACTTACAGTCCAAGCCGAGATCTTCGCTCTCCGCCCCCGCCGTCAGCGGCGTCCGGCCGACACAGAGTGAAGAAAAACATAAAAGCAGGGTCAAACTTCCCGCAACCAATAACTTTTTCATCATATCCTCAGTTTTCTTCTTTTTCCATCCGATTATTCGGAAATTCGCTCTTTTTCGCAATTTTTATCCGATTTTTTATTATATTATGTTAAACATAGTACATCGTAAATTAAAAATATCGCCGCATATTACCTTGCAGCGATACCAAAATACAGATTTTAATTGATTTTAATATTGATTTTAATTGTCCAGCATCTTCTCGATCCCGATGCCGTACCCCCTGGTCGGATCGTTCAAAAAGACATGCGTGACCGCGCCGATGAGTTTTCCGTCCTGCACGATGGGACTGCCGGACATGCCCTGCACGATGCCGCCCGTATGCGCAATGAGTTCTGCATCCGTGATCTTGATGACGAAATTCTTGTTTTCCTTGTTGTTTTCATCCACTTTGACGATGGAAACGGAATATTGAGCGGGGACGAGGCCGTCGACGGTGGTATAAATATACGCTTCGCCCATGTGCGCCTCGGCAAGCGGCGCGATCTCCACTTTCTGATACCCGGAATAATCGATGTTGCCGCTGAGCGTGCCGTACAGCCCGCAATCGCATATCTTATCCGAAATCCCCACGCCGTTTTCGCCGACAAATATCCCCTTGAGTTCCCCCGCTTTGCCGCGCACACCCTTGGTCACGGAAACGATGCTGCAGTTATAAACTTTTCCGTTCGATATGCGCAGCATATTGTTGTTCTCGTCGCAGACGGCGTGGCCGAGCGCGCCGAACCTTCCGTTTTCCCTGTCGAGATATGTGACCGTACCGATGCCGGAAAGCGTGTCGCGGACAAGCACTCCTATCTTGTATTTCCCCGTGGAAACATCCTTTACGGGATCGACCGAAATTTCCCGTTCTGCCCCGTCCCGCTGCAGCGTCAGCGCGACTTTTTTGCCGCCCGCGGCATTCAGCGTTTCATTCAGCCCGTTTGCGTCGTCGATCTCCACGCCGCCGACCGCGGTGATGAGGTCGCCGCTCTTCAATCCCGCGTCCTTCGCGGGCGTCGCCGTTCCCTCTTCCGTCCTGACTTCACTGACGGCAATGACCTGTACGCCGCCCATGCTCAATAAAAATCCGGCGGCATTCCCCCCCAGATAGACGCTTCTCGTCTGGGCTGCCGCCGTAACACCGCCCGCGCTCAGCCCCGTGATGAGCAGAGAAAGGACGAAGATGCAATTCAAAAGGAAATAAGAAAATTTGCGCATAATTACTCCTCAACAAGAGCTAATTTGCGCAAACCTTCCGTACGTTATTCTCTTATGCCCGCTTTTACGAAAGTATATTTTTGTAGTTTTTGGCAGACTCTATCAATTCTTTCGCATGTTTTTCGGCAAATTCACTTTCCGCATCGCCGCCCAAAAGGCGCACGAGCTCCGCCACCCGCTCGTCCTCCGTCAATCGCAGCACGCGCGTCCGCGTCCTGCCGCCGTCCTCTTCCTTGCGGATGAGAAAATCCCGGTCCGCCATGCAGACGATCTGCGCGAGGTGGGAAACGGCGATGACCTGCGTATTCTGTGCGATCGCGGCAAACTTTTCGGCGACGATCCTGGCCGTCTTGCCCGATATGCCCGCGTCTATCTCGTCGAAAATATACGTGGAGATGCCGTTGACCGCCGAAAGCTGCGTCTTGACGGCGAGCATGAAGCGGCTCATTTCTCCCCCGCTGATGATCCTGGAGAGGGGCTTGAGCGGCTCGCCCGCGTTGGCGGAAAAGAGAAAGCGCACTTCGTCCAACCCGTTCGCCGTCGCCCTGTCCGCGTCCGCTTCGCCGTATTCCGCAAACTCCGTTTCAAAGCGCGCGGAGGGAATATTCAGAGTCTTCAGCTCTTTCACCACCCTTTGCGTGAACCCGTCCGCTGCCTTCTTCCGCAGCGCGGTCATTTCGCGGCAGAGAGAATAGATCTCCCCGCGGCAGACCGACAATTTTTCTTTGATCTTTTCGGCTTCCTCCGCGCCCCCTGCCAGCATTTCATATTCGGCCTTTGCCCTCTCCAGAAAGGAAAAGATCTCTTTGACGTCCTGTCCGTATTTCCGTTTCAGCCGCTTGAGTTCGTCCAGGCGATTTTCCGTTGCCGCCCGTTCGTTTTCGTCAAAATAGAGCTCTTCGCCGAGAGAAGTCAACGTTTCGGCGATATCCTCCGCTTCCGCCTGTAAATTCTCCAGCCGTTCGCCGATCTCACTGTACGCTCGATCAAGCGCGGCGACCGTCCCGACCGACTTTGCCGCGGCGCGGATGGCATCCGTTCCCCCGCCGTCGGCGGAAAGCGCCTGCTCCGCCTCCTGCAGCGCGGCAAGGATCTTTTCCACGGCGTTCATCTTGGCGCGTTTTGCCAAAAGTTCCTCCTCTTCCCCCTCCTTCAGATCGGCGTTTTCGATCTCTTCGATCTGAAAGGAAAGAATATCGGCGCGGCGGCTGCGTTCGGCATCGTCGGCGCCCAGCGCCTCCAGTCTTTTTTTGCACTCCCGCAGCGCCGCCGTCTTGTCCGATAAACGGCCTTTCAGCACAGCGAGCGGTTCCCCCGCCGCGTCGTCCAGGACCTTGAGCTGATTGGATTCCTTCAGGAGGAAAAAATGTTCGCTCTGGCCGTGGACGTCCACAAGGTGGGCGGTGAGCCGCCGCAGCATGGCGGCGTTGGCAGGCATGCCGTTGATGCGGATGGACGAACGCCCTTCCGCGGTAAATTTACGGTTGACGACGAGCAAATCGTCCTCTTCCATCTCCATATCGGCCAATTCACGGCGGACGGCATTGTTGCCCGCTATATCAAATTCCGCGCTCACCGAACACTCTTCCTCTCCGTGGCGGATCATGGACTTATCCGCTTTGGCTCCCAGCACGAAATTGACGGAATCGAGAATGACCGATTTACCCGCACCCGTTTCGCCCGAGAGCACGTTGAGCCCCGCGCAAAATTCGATTTCCGCCTCGTCTATCAAGGCGACATTGTGTATGTTCAGCCTGTTGAGCATATTTTCACTTCAATATCCCGTTGAGTTTTTCCATGATCTTCAAGGCGGACGCCTCGTCCGTACAGGCGGCAAAGAGGGTATCGTCCCCCGCGACCGTGCCGACGACCTCCTCGAAGTTGAGTTCGTCCAATACCAGCCCCGCATTGGAGGCATTGCCCGAAAGGGTCTTGATGACCACCAGGTTGCAGGCGCAGCGCACGCTGAGCACGCTCTCTTTGAAGAGGTTCCTGAACTTTCCGGGCAGGATCTCCGCGGCGCTGTCTTTCAGATAGGAATATCTGTATTTCTTGCGCACGCCGCTGACCTTGAAGAGATGCAGGCTCTTGATGTCCCGCGAAACGGTTGCCTGCGTAACGGGGTAATTTGCCTTGTTCAGCGCTTTACAAAGTTCTTCCTGCGTCTCTATTTCCTGTGCGGCGATGATCTCAAGTATTTTCGCCTGTCTCTCTTCCCGTAGCATTTCTTTTCCCCCTTTTGCCGTCGAACATTATATTATCCCGAAAGTTTTCGATTGACCGCCTGAAACAGCCGATTGACGTCGCGCGTGATGAAATCGGCGGTGAAGGGCGCCTTCTCGATGGTGACATGGCTGTCCGAAGTGACCGTGCCGATCGGCCGGCCGTCGGCGATCAGTTTCAGATTTTCTTTTTCCGCCGAAAGGTCGAAGGAAAAACGCCCCGTATCCGAAACGACCAGCGGGCGCGTCCCGAGCCCCATGGCGCAGATGGGCGTGACGATGAAAGCCTGCACGTCGGGCGACAGAATGCACCCGCCCGCGGACAGGGAATATGCCGTCGAACCGGTCGGCGTGGCGATCGTCAGTCCGTCCGCGACGTAATCCTGTATCTTTTCCCCGTTGAAAACGAGTCCGAAACGCGCCACCTGATGCCCGCAGGAACGGGTATAATCGCGCTGCAGAACGGTCTCATTCAGCGCATAGACGGTCTTGCCGTTCAATGAAATTTTCAGCACGCTGCGGGAAAGGACGGTGTGCCTGCCGCAGACGAGATCGACGACTTTGCCCGTTTCGGCCGCTTCAAATTCGGAGAGAAAGCCGAGATTGCCGTAATTCACGCCGACGATTTTGATGTGCTGCTGCCCCGCGATGACCGCGGCGTGCAGGAGCGCACCGTCGCCGCCGAGAACGACCGCACAGTCGATGCCGTGCAGTTCCGCCCCCGTATGCATCACTTTTACTTCGTTGCCGCGGGCGCGGAATTTTCCGACCAGCGCGGGAACGACGTTCCCGTCCCTGACCTTTTCTTTTTTGTAGAGGATTCCGATTCTCATAGCTGTCTTCCGTCTTTTTCCGCTGCCGCCAAAAAAACTCACAAGAGCTCGGCGGCTTTTTCGCCGATGGTCTCCCTGTCGGCGGTCTGTTCCTTCTCCCTGCCGAGCAGGATGATATATTCGACGTTTTTCTTCTCCCGCAGGGGCGCATTGATCAGATCCCGGGGATACAACCCGTTTTCGACACAGGCGTCGTATATTTTTTCCACGATCTTCTGCCGCCGTTTCGGATCGGTCACGATGCCGCTCTTGGAGAGCTGCCTCTTGTTTTCGCACTCGAACTGCGGCTTGATCAGCGCAAGGATAATGCCGTGCGGCGCCACTATATCGCGCAGCACGGGCAGAATATATGCAAGTGAAATGAAACTCACGTCGATGACCGCGCCGTCGAGCGGTTCGGGAAAATCTCCCCGCTTCAAAAAGCGCGCGTTGACGTTTTCCATGTTGACGATCCGTTCATCCCCGCGCAGAGACGGGGCGAGCAGGCTTTCGCCGACATCCACGCAATAGACGCGCTTTGCGCCGTTTTGCAGAAGGCAATCCGTAAAGCCGCCCGTGCTGGCGCCGATGTCCGCAAAGACCCGTCCGGCTACGTCCAGACCGAACGCCCTGACCGCGCGCGAAAGTTTGTATCCGCCGTTGGAGACATACCGCTCCGCGGAAACGGCGTATTCCACCCGGTCTCCGTCCGAGATCCCGTCGGACGGGCGGACGGTCCTGCCGTTGACAAGCACTTCGCCCCGCGCTATCGCCTGCGCCGCCTTGGTGCGCGAACCGTATTTTGCCGCGCAGTACTTGTCCGCCCTCATCTGCTTTCTTTCAGAATGCAGGCGGAAATCTTTGCGCGGTTCCAGCCGTATTCTTCCTGCAACTCGGAAATACCGCCCTGCGGAATGAACCGATCGTAATAGGCAAAATTGAAAATTTCTTTGCCCGCATTCAGAAAAAACCTGTCGATCTGGTCGCCCAGCCCTCCAAGCCGCACATTGTCCTCGATCGTGATGATGCGCGGCGAACGGATCTCTCCGAGCAATTTCTCGTCCAGCGGTTTGACGAAGCGGGCGTTGATGATATCAAAATCAATCCCCGTACTTTCCCGCAGCTCAAACGCCAGAGAAATGGCGCGTTCGCCCGCGGCGAGAACGGTGACCGCGGCGTCCGTCCTGTCGGTCAGATATTCAAACGTCCCGATCTCCACTTTGCGCTTTCTGCCGAAAGAGGCGCGCGCCGAACGCGGATAACGGATGGCGAGCGGATGACCGTATGTGAGGGAAAAATCGAGCATATCCGAAAACTCGTCCCCGTCTTTGGGCACGGCAATGGCGATATTCGGAATGAGGGACAGATAGGAGAGGTCGAACACGCCCTGGTGCGTCTCCCCGTCCGCGCCCGACACGCCGCCGCGGTCGATGCAGAAGGTGACGGGCAGGTCCTGCGCGCTCACGTCGTGAATGATCTCGTCAAAGGCGCGCTGCAGAAAGGTCGAATAGATGGCATAATAGGGCTTCAGTCCGCCGGCCGCCATGGCGGCGCAGAGCACCGCGGCATTCTCTTCGCAGATGCCCACGTCGAATGCCCGTTCGGGATACTTTTCAAAGAAAGGGCGCAGCCCCAGCGCGTCGGTCATCGCCGCCGTCACGGCGACCACCCTTTCATCCTTTTGCGCAAGCTCCGGCATTTTCTCTCCGAAAATCTGGGAATATTCCCGTTCCCGCGCCGCACCGTTCGGCGCGACGCCGTGCGTCACCACGGGGTTTTCCTCGCAAAAGTCGTACCCCGCCCCTTTCTTGGTCTTGATGTGCAGAAGCACGCTGCCCTCTTTGAGGAACCTGTCCGCCACGCGGAGCGCCGCCGTGACGTCGCCGAGATCGTTGCCGTTGACGATGCCGAGATAGCGCACGCCGTACTGTTGGATCAGGGCAATATTCTTCTTTTTTTCAGCCTCGTCCGCGTTCTGCCGGGCCATGAGTTCGTGCGTGCCGCCCACCGTGGGAGAAATGGACATATCGTTGTCGTTGAGGATGATGAGGATCCTGACGCCCAGGACGGACAAACTGTTGAGCGCCTCGTAGATGAGCCCGTTGTTGAAGGAACCGTCGCCGATGACGGCGATCACCCGGTGCGCCTCTCTCTTCAGATCGCGCGCCTTGGCAAGCCCGATGGCGGCGGAAACGGAGTTGCCCGCGTGTCCCGTGTCGTAACAATCGTATTCGCTCTCTTTCCGTTTGGGAAAGCCCGAGATCCCGCCCTTTTTGCGCAGGGTGGAAAAGCGGTCGTATCTGCCCGAAAGCAGCTTATAGGCATAGCATTGGTGCCCCACGTCCCAAATGACTTTGTCGCGCGGGAAATCGAACACGGTGAACATCCCCACGGTCAGTTCGACGGCGCCGAGATTGGAAGAGAGGTGCCCGCCGCAGACGGTGACCGTCTCGATGATCTTGCGGCGAAGTTCCTCGCAAAGCTGTTCGCGCTCCTGCGCGGACAGGGATTTTATGTTGATCTCATCTATTCGTTCAAGCATTCCTTATCGCCTACCCTTCGTATTTTTCTCTCCGGCTCCTTGCCCTTTCTCCCCGAAAGAAGAACGGAACGGGCTCTCCCTTTTCCTCATTTTTCTCTCTGTCTTTCCTATTTTCTGCGCTCGCGCACGAAGTGCACCAGTTCCTTCAGAAAGGCCGTATCCGAGTCCAACCGTTCGAGGAACAGCAGGCAGGCGTCCGCGCAGAGATCGGCTTCGATCTCCGCCTTTTCCAGCCCGTACAACCGGACGCAGGTCAGTTTCCCTTCATCCTTGTCCTTTCCGACCGTCTTGCCGAGTTCGCCGAAATCGCCCGTCACATCCAGAATATCGTCGGTGAGCTGAAAGAGCCGCCCGAGGGACGCGCCGAATTCTTCCAATTCCAAAAAGCCGCGGTCGTCTGCGAGAATGGAGGCGATCGCCACGGGCGCCACGATGAGTTTGCCCGTCTTGTATTCATAAATAAAACGCAGTTCCTCTTCCGTAAAATCGGTCTTGTTCGCCCAGAGCACGTCGGCGGACTGCCCGGCGATCATGCCGTTTTCCCCCGCCGCTTCGCACAGATATTTGGAGGCGCGCACATATTTTTCCCCCTTGAAGCACTGCGCAAAGCAGAGGTCATACGCCGCATTCAGCAGAGCGTCCCCCGCCAGGATCGCCTGCGCCTCCCCGAACACCTTGTGGTTGGAGGGCTTGCCCCGGCGGAAATCGTCGTTGTCCATCGCCGGCAGGTCGTCGTGAATGAGGGAATAGGTGTGGATGAATTCGATGGCTACGGCGAACGGCAGGACTTCCTCCTGCGGCACGCCCAGCATTTCGGCGGCGGCGAGCATGAGAACGGGGCGGATGCGCTTGCCGCCCAGAGTCACGCTGTACACCATTGCCTCTTTGAGAACCGGGCTCTTGTCCGAAAGCCCTTCGCAGTGCTTTTGCAGCGCCGCTTCGAATGCAGATAAATAGGCCGCGTATTGCAAGTCGTAACCGTTCAAGCTATTTCACGCTCCTCTTTGCTGCAATGAAAGCGTTGTGCATCAGCATGGTGATGGTCATGGGACCGACGCCGCCCGGAACGGGGGTAATGTAAGCCGCTTTCTCCTTCACGTTTTCAAAATCCACGTCCCCGCAGAGTTTGCCGTTCTCGTCGCGGTCCATCCCCACGTCGATGACCGTTGCGCCCTCTTTGACCATGTTGGCTGTGACGAATTTCGCCCTGCCGATGGCGGCAACCAGAATATCCGCCCGCGCGCAGATCTCCTTTAAGTTTTGCGTCTTGCTGTGGCAGAGCGTGACCGTCGCATCCGCATTGGTCAGAAGCATCGCCATGGGCTTGCCCACGATGTTGCTCCTGCCGATGACGACGGCGTTTTTCCCCCGCACGGGGATATTTTCGCTCTCCAGCATCTTCATGACGCCGTAGGGCGTACAGGCGACCAACGCTTCCCGCCCCATGGCGAGTTTGCCGATATTCTCCGCCGAGAAGCCGTCCACATCCTTTTCGTAGGGAATGAGCCCGAGCACCCTCTCGGCGTCTATGCCCGCCGGCAGCGGAAGCTGCACCAGAATGCCGTGTATCTTTTCGTTCTCCGCGAGCGAAGAAACAAGCTCCTCTATCTGCGCCTGCGTCACGTCCGCCGGCAGGTAAAAGGCGTGCGAACGGATGCCCGTTTCGGCACAGGCCTTGATCTTGTTGCGCACATACACCTGCGAAGCGGGATCGTTGCCCGCCAGCACCACCGCCAGCCCCACTTCGCCGTGGGCGGCGGTGAAGTTCTCCACTTCTTTTTTGAGTTCGGCGCGCATCTTTGCCGCCAACGCTTTGCCGTCTATGATCTTATACATTTGCAATCACTCCCGAAAGTACTCCGTTCACAAAATCTGCGCTCTTTTCCGTCGAATATTTCTGCGCCATGTCCACCGCCTCGCTCACCGAAACGACGGGCGGAATGTCGTCAAAATACAAAATCTCCGCCACGGCGATCGTCAGAACGGCGCGATCGACGGGAAAGAGCCTGTCCTCCTTGAAATTGCGGATGTTTTCGTCGATCACCCGCACGATGTCCGCCGCGTGTTCCTCGACCGCGCTCAAAAGCTGCCCGGCAAACTTCCTCTCCTCTTCGGAAAGATTGCGGCACAGCGCCCGCTGCAAGCCCTCCGATTCTTCGGGATTGATGCTCCTCGAATACAGAATTTTGAGCACGGCCTCTCTTGCGTCCTTTCTCATAACTCTTCCTCATGCAAGGCAAAAAATCCCTTTTACCATGCAAAGGGATTTTTGCCGTTTTCTGTCATTTTTCCGAATCGTCCGATTCTTCGCCTGCCTCATCCTCGCGCCCGGTTTCCGTTTCGGAGCCCGGGAAGACCACGTCCTGCACATGGACGTCGACTTTGGCGATCCTGTACCTGGTCATGGATTCCACGACCTGTTTGATGGATTGCTGGATGCGGAAGGCGAGCTCCGGAATGCTGTTGCTGTATTTCACGATGACGGAAACGTCGGCATAGACGCCGTCCTTTTCAAAATACAGGCGGATCCCCTTATTGGGGGTCAGGCTGTGCACGCCCTCCACTTCCTGCACGGCGATGGCGACGATACTGTTCACGATGTCCGAATTATAGTTGATGGTACCGTTGCTGCCGGATGAATAGTTATATTTCATGTTTGCCATAATTGACTCCCGAATCACTTATTCAAGAATATTATAGCACATTCTTCCGAAGATTTCTACTATTTTCATCAACTTTCTGAATAAACGGGCATAATAATTATGTTCCCCGCCACGATCCCCGTCTCGTTTTTCAGCATATTATAGATCTGCAGGGCGGTATCGTATGTGAGTTCGCTCGAATTGATAAAGACGTTCACATTGTCGGATGCGGTGGAAATGGAGACCACGCAGTCCGAAAACCCGAGCGACTTGACCATCGTCTCGATGACGAGTTCCTGCTCCATCGCCGTGATGATCTCCATCTTCATGTCGACGGCCTCTTCGTAGGCTTCGGTGCCCGCCTCGTAGAGCGCAATGACGGAATCGAGCTGCAGGAGCTCTTCGTTGCGCGTCGTCGTGCGTTCGGTGCGGTAGGTGGTGAAGTAGTTGGAGACGGTCACCGTCCCGTCCGCCGAGGCCGCGGGCGTCGTTCCCGCCAGCACGAAGTTGAACACCGCCGTTACCGCCAAAAGCAGTACCAGCCCGCTCATCACGATGATCTTCTTCTTGTTTGTCATAACCATATAATACGTCCTCCTTATTTTGTTTTGATGTTTTATGTGGTCATTTTATAAATCAGCACGTTGTTTTGACTGATGCCCAGAACGCTTGCCGCGGCGCGCATCACGTCCAGCCGCACGGAAAGGCTGTCGGCGCCTTCGAAGACCAGCACCACGCTCACCGCGTTGCCCTCCCCGTCCTCGCTGACATAGGCCTCTATCTCCCCGACGCCGTCTATTTCGGACAAGATGGCGCAGAGGCGGCGCTCCGTCTCGGTCATCTCATAGGTGTTCCCCGCCGTACTGTTCCCGCTGCCTTCATTCAGAAAGACAAACCAGACAAAAAAAAGCAGCAGCAGCGCGGCGGCGCCGATGAGGAGGATCTCGCGGAACCGCTTTTCCCTGAACGTCTTAAGAGGTTCCATCATAGACCTCCACATGCTCCGTGTCGCACAGCTTCGCGACCGTTTCGGCGATCTGAGTTATAATATTTATATGCTCCTCTTCGGCATTCATTCCGAAATCTTTTATATAAATCCGCACGCTCTTTTCCCCCTCCACCTCCGGAAAAATGTTCACTTCCGCATCGACGCTCACGCCGTATTGCTCCTGCAGCTGCCTTTCGACGGCGAGAGCGTAACTGTTATTTATATACGTCGCGTCGCCGGCAAAAATGCTCTCCCCGGGCGAAAAAGAGGTCGTATCCTGTCGAAGGTACTGAAAGACGGGGCTGACGATGGTCAGGATCATGCAGAGTTTCAGTATCCCGCCGATGATCTTTGTAAATTTTTTGCGCGGCATGATCAGGGTCACGACGGCTGTCAGGACCGCCATCCCCGCGATCGCCAGTACATACGCCTTCATCAGAAGATCACCCCCGCCGAGCAGATGAGCAAAAGGACGGTCAGAAAATACAGGAACGCGACGGACAAAAGACAGGCGACGAGATAGCCCGTGCTCTCGCTCAACTGCGTTAAAAACGCCGAGATCCGCCCGTCCCCGATCGGTTCGCATACGGCGGCGGTCAGCCGAAGTCCCAAAGAAAACCCCGCCACGGCGACGACGGGCTGCAGCACGCCGGAAACCAGCAGGAAGATCCCGATCATCCCCACCGAATTTTTGATGAGCGAACTGCCCGCCAGCACGAGGTCGAATCCCCCCGATATAAATCCGCCCACGATGGGCACGGAATTGGAAATGGCATATTTTGCCGCCCGCAGGGAAATGCCGTCATACGTCGCCGAAGTCAGCCCCTGTACCGACAGAAAGATGCCGAACACCGCCACGCACAGGCCGATGAGCCACTTGTTCGCGCTCTTGAAAAGGGAAATGAATCCCTTCAGTTTGATGTTTTCGCTGAGATTGGCGACCATATTCAGAACGACGATGACCACGGTGAACGGCAGAACGACGTCCGTCAGGACTTCCGCGACGCCCCCCGACAAAAATGCCACGGCCGGTTGGTAGACGGTCGCCGAAACCGTCCCGCCGCTCGCCGCCATCAGCGTGAGCAGGATCGGAAAGACGATCTCCATCTGCGTGCGCAGATCGTTCATCGTCTCGAAACACAGCGTGAACACGCTGACGGTCTGCGAGAGCAGGACGACCAGCACCGCCGCATAGCAGACGAAAAAGATGATCTCCGCCGTGGAATCCTGTAAAAAACCGGTCTTGACCGTATTCAGGATCCCGCACAGGAGGGCGATGGCACAGATGAGCGCGAAGGCGGGCAGCATATCGGTCAAAGCGTCCGTCAACAACGAAAAGAGCGCGGAAAATACGCTTTCGTAATCGAGCGAACCGCCGTCGATGAGTTCGAGAATTTTGTCCGCAACGTCCCAGGAGGAAAAATCTTCCAGCGAATCGAGGTATTCCTGCAGCTCTTCGACGTCCAGTTCGCCAATGAGCTCCCGTATATTCTCCATGAGTTCCTCCTCTCCGCTCTCGCCCGCCGCATCCGCCGCGCCGCCGTCCGTAAAAGCGGTCGCCGTCGTGCTGCCGCCCGCATTTTGCACGCTCCCCGCAAAGGCGCACAGCCCCCAGGCAGCCAAGAGGAGGATCAGAAAAGAAAGGAGCGGGAACAGCGGGGAAAAAAGCGGGCTCTTTCTGCTCACAACAGGGCGAGAAAGTCGGTGATAAGGGACAAAAGAGAGCGCAAAATGGGCACCGAAAGCGCCAGGATCGTTATTTTTCCGCATAATTCCACCTTGGAGGCGAGGGAAGCGCTGCCGAAATCGTTCAGAAGATCGGCAGAAAACTCTGTCAGATACCCCACGCCGATAATTTTTAGTAAGATTTTGACGATCGCATTGTCGATGCCCGTCGCGGCGACCAATTCGTCGAAGAGCGTGAAGGTCTCCGCAAGCATGTCCAGCGCCGACAGGAGCAGGACGATGATCCCCGCCAGCATTGCGGCAAAGGCAAGCTCGGGCTTGACGGTTTTCAGAATGATGACCGTCAGCGCCGTCACGATGGCGATCCCGATGACTTTGAAAAGTTCCATATCTTCATTCCCGTTTGCTCCGAAATTTCCAAGGCCGCCACGGATCCGCGCCGCGGTCAAACGTGGCCTCATGCGGAACGGCAAGCGGTCTTACGAGCGCCCGCCCTAATACAGTTCAAAAATACGGCGGATCTCTTCAAACAGGTCGCCGACCATGCCGATGACGACCGTCAGCACGATGACCAGTCCCACAAGGCTGACCAGCGTGGCTATATCGTCCCGATCCGATTTTTTAAGTACCTGGCAGACCACGGTGATGATGATGCCCACTGCGGCGATCTTGAAAATAACTGAAATATCCATGGCTCAAAAGCCCTCTATGAAATCTCTCCGAACGATCGCGGGACCGCTCTCCCTTTCGGCAAAAAATCCTTCGGCACGGCCGGACGCTTTCGCTGGGAGCGACACGGCTCAGACGAGCAGAATGACGACGGCAAGCCCGAGAAGAAAACCGAGCTTGATATAGAGATCGGTATAGCGCGCGGCATCCTTTTCGCTCTTTTGCCGCCGCTC
The DNA here is from genome assembly GCA_964615285.1 of uncultured Clostridia bacterium. GTDB lineage: Bacteria > Bacillota > Clostridia > Christensenellales > Borkfalkiaceae > RGIG4074. Next base: position 19,001 of record CAZTND010000005.1, on the reverse strand, counting down.
GGCAAGTTTTGCGGTCACGGCGTCGAAATATTCCTTCTGCGCCTTATAGTCGCTCTTCCCCAAAAAGGAAAAATATTCCCGCAAAAAATCATTGTCCTCCTTGCCGAAAAAATCGATCCTGCCTTCCCAGACATGTTTTTTTTCATATTCCGCCAAAAAGGAACCGAAGAGACCGTCCTCTTTGAATTTTGAAATGACATCCCCCAAAGGACGGCGGATATATCCCGCCTCTGCCAGAAAACTTTTGTGAAACCGTTCCCACGCGACATAGAATTTCTTGGCAGAACGGTATTTCCCAGACAAAAAATATCCTAAATATGTCAGAAAAAGTACTATGCAAATATATAAAATATAGACGATCATAATAGATTTTGCAGGTTTTCATCATAGATTCCCTTGGCTTGTCCGATGCGCTCCTGCCCGAAACAGACATAGCGTTCAAATATCCGATGGGGAAATTCCTTTATTTCCCGCCCGTAATGCGCGCTGGCTATGACGATCAGCCCCGCGTCCATCGCCTGCGCCACGGCGGCGTAATCCTCTTCCTGCAGCTCGTCCGTCAGAATGACGTCCGGACGTAGCGCCCGCAACCCGAAGGAAAAGGCATCGCGCTTGCCGGCAAACCGCAAAACGTCCGCATCGCCCGTATCGAAAGCGGATATTTCCCCCCGTTCGTCGACAATGAGAATATTTTTTTCGGAATAGGCGCCGCCGATCAGGCGGCAAAGTTCGCGCAGGACGGTCGTTTTGCCGTAACCGGGCGCGGAGAGCAGAATACAATTGCGCAGACGGTCCTTTTCGCAATATGCAAACACCTCGTCGGCACAATGCTCTATGGGATGCGGGATGCGGATACAGAGAGAACGGACGTCCCGCAGCGCGATGATCTTCCCGTTTTCGCGCACCAGTGTACCGCCCAACCCCAGGCGCACGCCCTCTTTCGTCGTCAGGAAACACTCCTTCATCTGCTCGGAAAAGGAATACACCGAATAGCCGCTGGCGGCAAAAATGCACTCCTCTATCTCCTGCGCGCTCACGACGACCGCCCGCTCGCGCCGTTTGACCGGCCCGCTGTCGCCGAGCAATACATATTCCCCGCGATAATTGACCTTGACGGGGCGCTCCGCGCGCAGGCGGATCTCATAGAGCAAGTTGGCATTCAGATTTTTCAAGCCGTCGCGCACGGACGGAGGCAGAAAGGAAAACATCTGTTATATAGTATGCGGACAAGTCCGCGATTATCACTCGCCGCCCCCTTCGTTTGCGCTTCACCTCCGCCGACGGGATAAAGATGAATGTTCAAGTTAAGGGTACTTTATGAGCAGATTTCTTGACACAATTTTATGGTATTCGGGGCGTATAACCGTTTTGAAGCGGCATTTATAAACATCCGCCTCTTTTTTTGCATAAAAAAGGGCAGACGGCTTTACTAATGTATAGTTTTTTGCTACACATTGTAAAACTTTGTCTGCCCCGCTTTCTGTATCCTCGCTTTCGGGATCGTGATTCCGGTCGGCTGTTATCTGGTTTTAATTATGATTCACCATAGCCGCTATCTTTTATTGTTTGCCGCCTACGCACAAAAATTTGTATGAATAAAGAATTTTCCATTGTATAACTCTACTAATAATTCGCATATCCCAAAGCATTTATCGTTCTTATACTTTATATATTTATTGTCCGGTCTGAAAGACTTAAACGAAAAAGCAAAAGATAAATCGATATCGCAATCTTTGAAAACTGATTTCGCCTTTTTTATAGAACAGCAAAATATTTCATCTGCATTGATATATCCGGCACGAATTTTCATCTTTTTATCCCTCAAAATAAAAATTAAAAATCTTACTCTATCAAAGAATTAACATAGAACATTATTCGGCTATGTTACAACAGCAACAAAATCTTCATATTCCGATTTATAGGCATAATTATACACATTATACTGCCCGTTGTCAAGAATGGATTTTATGTCTCTGTCCTACCGAATGCAACACCATAATAAGTACACATATTTGGACTCCCCATAACATAAGTAAGAATACGGGCGCTGTCGACGTAATCGCATTCATCGGTGTCCGAAATATGATTCGGTCAAAAAAAGGAAGATCCGTCCCGCGGGACGGACCTTCTGTCATAAAAACGGAGAAGTCAAACGGATTTATGCCTGCTTTGCATATCCCTCCAACAACTGCAGATTGTTGGCCGTAAACTCTTTCATTTCGTCGGGCGTAAGTTTCCGATAGGAGAGCAACGCCAGGTAATAAATATGTCCGATGAGGAATTTTTGTTTTTCGGCAGACAGCCCCAAGACGCCCTTCACCGCCTGATTCGCCGGATTGACGACCAGCGTCATCTGCTGCGGCATCTCCCCCATGCCGTAATAACGGTTCATTTCGCCCATGCGGCGCATAAATTCATCCACGTTGATGACCGCGGGGACGTCTGCATTCTTCAGCGCGCTCACGCGAACGGAGACATTTTTTTCTTTGAGCGCCTCGGTGAACGCCTTTTGTATCTCTTCATTTTCCTTTTTGGCTGCCTCGTCCGTGCTTTCGGCCGCTTTCAATGCCTCGTCTACGTCGGCGTCGATGCGCAGGAAACGCACCCTGCGGGGCTCCTTGTATTCCACGAAACTGATGAAATGCGGGTCGAGATAGTTGTCGCAGTGAATGGCATCCAATCCCGCGTCTTTGAACATCTGCATATACCGCGCCTGCAAATTTTCATCCGAAACGTAATAGACCGCCTTCGCCTGTTTCCCGTCTTTGGCGTCCTCCTCGGAGAGCTCGTCGCCGAAGAGCGAAGTCAGCGGCACATATTCGCCCGCCAGGTTTTTATAGATGATGACGTCCTTGATCTTCTGGTAGAAATCCTCGTCCTTCATGCAGCCGAATTTGACAAACATGGAGGTATCTTCCCAACACTTCCCGTATTTTTCCCTGTCCGTATTGAAGAGTTCGATGAGGGCGTCCGCCACTTTTTTGGAAATATACTTGGAGATCTTCTGCACCTGCCTGTCGTTTTGCAGGAAGCTGCGGGAGACGTTCAGGGGAATGTCGGGGCAGTCGATGACGCCGTTCAAGAGCATGAGATATTCAGGAATGACTTCCTTGATGTTCTCGGCGATGAACACCTGATTGCAGAACAGTTTGACTTTCCCGCGTTCCAGCTCGACCTTGTTGCGCACTTTGGGGAAATAGAGAATGCCTTTCAGGCGATACGGATATTCCATGTTCAGGTGCACCCAGAACAGCGGATCGGTGTAGTCCGAAAACGTCTCCCGGTAGAACGTCTTGTATTCCTCTTCCGTGCAGTCCGCGGGATTTTTCAGATAGAGCGGCTGCGTGTTGTTGACCGGCTTGTCGTCCTTGCCCTTGTAATTCACATAGATGTTGCAGGGCATGAATTCGCAGTATTTCCGTACCAGCGAGCGGACGGTATTTTCGTTCAGAAATTCCTCTTCGCCCGCGGCAATGTGCATGACGATCTTCGTGCCGCGGTCGGCTTTATCGCATTCCTCCATGGAATAGGTGGAATTGCCGTCCGATTCCCAATGCACCGCCGGCACATCCTGATAGGATTTCGTAAAGATCTCGATGTTTTCCGAGACCATATAGGCGGAATAAAATCCGAGCCCAAAATGCCCGATGATGCCGTCGCCGCCCGCCTTTTCGTATTTGGAGAGAAAATCCGCCGCGCCCGAAAAAGCAATCTGCGTGATGTATTTCTCCACTTCCTCTGCGGTCATGCCGATGCCGTTATCCTCCACCGTCAGGGTCTTGGCATCCTTATCGACGGAAATTTTGACGCAGAACTCCGTGCCTTCGGCGGGTGCGGGCGCCGAACCGAGCTCGACAAGCTTTTTGTATTTGGTGATGGCATCCGTGCCGTTTGCCACGATCTCGCGCAAAAAGATATCCTTGTCCGAATAGAGCCATTTCTTGATGATCGGCATCATGTTTTCGCTCGATATCTGAATATTGCCTTGTTTTTTGGTACTCATTTCTGTACGCCTCCTGATACTATATCCGATAATTTTTTACACTGTAATATATAAACAAAAGCCCCGCGCATTAAACGCGCGGAGCCCGGATTTTCAGGGATTTTATTGCTTTTTTCAGGATTCTTCGTGCTGACTGAGGAGGTCGCCGATGGACGCGCCGCCGACGGAATCTTCCCGCCAGGAAGTCATTTCGTCGGAATATTCTCTCGGCTCTCTCCGGCTCCTCTTGTTGCTGCGGGGCGCATCGCTCTCCTCGCGTTCCCGTCTGACGGGCTGCTCGGGGCGGGGCTGCAACGCCTTGATGGAGAGGGACATTTTCTTTGCCGCGGGATCCAAAGCGAGAATCTTCGCCTGCACTTCCTGTCCGATACTCAGCGCGGAAGTGGGATTCTCCAACCAGTCATAAGAAATCTGGGAAACGTGCACCAGACCGTCCACGCCCTTTTCCACTTCGACGAACGCGCCGAACGGGGTGATGCGCACGACCTTGCCGTCCACGACGTCGCCTTCGGCATACTTCCCGGAAACGAGGTCCCAAGGCTGGGGCTGCAGCTGCTTATAGCCGATGGAAACTTTCTTTTTCTCCTCGTCCACTTTCAGCACTTTGAACTGATAGGTCTGCCCGATCTCGAGGACTTCGGTGACCTTCTTCACGCCCGTCCAGGACAGGTCGGAAATGTGCGCCAGGCAATCGAAGCCGTTGACGGAAACGAATGCGCCGAAATCGGTCATGCGCTCCACCTTGCCCTCGACGATGTCATCGACGTGAATGTTTGCAAAAAATTCGGCTTCCCGCGCCTGCTTTTCAGCCTCCCGCGCGGCCCTTTCCGCTTCGATGATGACGCGCTGGGAAGCGATGATCTCCTTCCTGCGTTCGTTCTTGATCTCGATCGCCTTCAGACGGAGTTTCTTGCCGACATACTTGGTCAGATCGTTGACATATCCGCTGCGGATCTCCCGGGCGGGAACGAAGACCGAATAGGTCCCGAGCGAAGAGGTGAGTCCGCCCTTGTTGGAACCCGTGCAGACCACGGAAAATTCCTCGCCTGCTTCGATGGAGGCGAGCATTGCCTCCTCCTCTTTCGCCTGTTTGATCATCTTCTGGGAAAGTTTGACGGGTTTGAGATCGGTGACCATGAGTTCGATCTCTTCGCCGACTTTCGCCGCATAGGTCTCTTTGGAATACTCTTCACATTCCACTTCATTCTTATCGAGAAGGATCTCTTTCTTCGTACCGGGCAAGAGAACTTGCAGGCCGTCGTCCGTCGCATCGGATATGATCGCCTTTACGATATCTCCTTTCTTAAACTTCGTCTGTGCGTTGTCCATGCCCGCAACGACATCTTCCATTGTCGTCACATTCTCTTCTGTTTCGATGTCTACCATTTTTGTGAGAACCTCCCGAGTTTGCTCGTCGGGCGTACTTGCGCCCGTAACGATACCCAACCTTTTAAAATTTTTGATAATTGTTTTGTCAAACGACTCCGCGTTTTCCAGACGAAAAACATGGGCGCAATGCTCTCTGCAGACATCGTACAATTTATTGGTGTTGCTGGAATTGATTCCGCCGATCACCAACATTGCGTCACAGTGCCGCGCCAATTTTTCGGCTTCCGCTTGCCGCTCTATAGTAGTATAACAAATTGTTTTGAAAACTGCAAGTTTTTTTTTGCATACTTTTTCAATAATTTTTATAATTTTGTCAAATTTCTTCTCCGAAAAGGTCGTTTGCACCACCACGCTCACATCTTTGTCCGCGAGCGGCGAAAAATCTTCCCCTTCGTCGCTGAATACATACGCCGCATTTTCGCACCAGCCGTTGATGCCGATGACTTCCGGATGGCTCTTGCCGCCGATGATCGCCACTGTCCTGCCCGCCGCATGCTCGCGCTCCACGATCTTCTGCGTGCGGCGCACGAATCCGCAGGTACAGTCGACGACCCTGATATGTTTCTCTTCGCAGTAACGGTAGACGTCCTTGCCGACCCCGTGCGAGCGGATGATGACCGAACAGCCCTCCGGCAACAGTCCGAGATCGTCGATCGTGCGGATGCCGCGCTTTTCGATGCGCGCGACCACATCGGGATTGTGGATGATCTCCCCGTAAATATAGGTATTTTCGGGCTGCACTTCCATTGCCGTATCCACGGCTTTGCGCACCCCGCGGCAAAACCCGCCGCTGCGGGCAATGTAGATCTGCATACCAATCCTCTCCGCCCCGCCGGTCCGACCGGCAAAAGACGGTACGATATTTTTATTTTGCGGAAATCCGCCGAAAGTTATTTGCCTGTTTTTTTCTTTCCCTTCTTTTCTTCCAGCATCCGCGCGTGCTCGTCGCGCATGGCAATGAGCCTGCCGCGCAGTTTTTCGTCCGCCTCCGACCAAAGTTCCTGATTCATCTTCCGTCCGTAATATTCGTCGAGCTCGAAGGGCTCACCGATGATGACGTGGTTGAGCCGGAACATACGGGTCTTTTTATAGATGAGGATGGGCACGACGGGCGTCCTGGTCTTGATGGCGAGCATCGCCGCGCCGCTCTGGAAGGGCAACAGCTCCCCGTCCTCCGATTTGTTGCGCCTGCCTTCGGGATAAATGGCGATCTTCTCCCCGTTTTTCAGGCATCGGATGGCGTCCATCACGCCGCGCACGTCGTCGCCGTTCCGTTCCAAAAAAATGGTTTTCACGGCGCGGCAGACCCCGCCGACGACGGGTACGTCCCGCAGCTCGCTCTTGGCGAGATAATGGATGCCTTCGGTCGTCGTGCAGGGCGGGAACGCAATATCCCAGATGCGATAATGGTTGCCGATGTAGATGAAAGCGCCGTCCTTCACCCTGCGCTTTCCGTAGATGCGGAAGGGAAAAATCATCCATATGACGGGCAGCAGCACGATGCGCAGGAACATCAGCATGCCGTTGACGTGCCGCCCCTTTTTATTCGCCTGCTGCAACAGTTCGTACCGGGCGGGCTGCCCGGCGCCCTTTTTCTTCCCGTTCTCCGATTTTCCGCTCTCTGCCTCTTGCGGCGCCTTTGCCGGAGCGTTCTGCGGCGTTTCCCGATTTTCTTCCTTCATGATCAGATCTTCTCCTGGATTTTCTCTCGTATAAAGGCGACAGCCTGTTCCACGGTCATGTCCGAAGTGTCCACGAGCACGGCGTCCGCCGCGCGGCGCAGGGGCGAGATCGGGCGATTTTCATCCTGTCTGTCCCGCGCCTCTATCTCCGCGGTCAGCTTGTCGAGGTCGATATTGTCCTGTCCCTTTTCGCGCAGCTCTTTCCAACGCCTTTCGGCGCGCACGCGGGCGGCGGCGGTGATGAAAAATTTGAAGGGAGCATCGGGCAGAACCGAAGTGCCTATATCCCTGCCGTCCAGAACGCAGGATTGTTCTCCCGCGATCTCCCGCTGTTTTCTGACCATTTTTTCCCGCACCCGCCCGAGCTTTGCCACCGAGGAGGCAAGCATGGAAATTTCATTTTTCCGTATCTCTTCCGAAACGTCCTCGCCGTTCAATATGGTGCGCTGCGTTCCATTTTCATACTGCACCCCGATGTCCGCATTCTCCACGGCGTTTTCCGCCGCGGCGGCGTCCTCGGGCGAAATGCCCTGCCGCTGCAGACAGAGCGCACAGGCGCGGTACATGGCGCCCGTATCGAGGTAGAGAATGTCATAGGCCGCGGCGAGCGCCCTTGCAATGGTGCTCTTGCCGCTGCCCGCCGGCCCGTCGATCGCAATGGTGAGGCGGCGCGAAAGATCCCTGCGAAGGGCGGCCGCCTTGCCCAAATAGACGTGCTTTTCCCTGCCGGAGAGCCCCTCAGCAAAGATCATCACGCGGATGCAGAGGGGCAGCCCGCCGTCTATATCCGGTTCGGCAGCCGAAAAGAGCGCCGACCGCTCGAATCCGCATTCCCGCGCGGCCTTGGCGGGATAATAGGAATGTATATCCTGCGTGGCGGAAAAGATGACGGCCTTCACGTTTTCCTCGTCCAGGCCGTTTTCCGCCCGCAATGCGCGCAGAAGCCTGCACGTTTTTTCCCTGATCTCTTCGGGCGTATCCCTCTCTACGGTGATCGCCCCGCGGATGATGTTCATGTTCCTTGTCCGTCCTTTGCCGTCTTTCGTATTTTCTTCATGCTGTTGCCTGCACCGAAACGACAGACCTATTATAAAACATTTTTTCTGCAAAGTCAAACGCCGCGACGATGGATTTTTCCGGCCGAAAAGAAAGGGACGGATATTCCTACCGGATCGCCCTTCCCGCCGCAAAGCCTGTGGAAAAGGCAAGCTGCAGGTTGAATCCGCCCGTGAGCGCGTCGATGTCCAGCGTTTCGCCGCAGAAATAGAGCCCCTTGACCAATTTGCTCTCCATGGTCCTGGGGTCGACCTCTTTGACGTCCACGCCGCCGCAGGTGACCACCGCCTCCTCGAACCCGCGCAGGGATAAAGGGCACAGAGGATAATTTTTGAGCGTATGCACCAGGGCACGCCGCTCTTCTTTCGTTACGGCATTGACTTTTTTATCGGGAAATATGCCCGCTTGTTCCAAAACGCAGGCGATCGCTTTCCCGGGCAAAAGCCCTCCCAAGGCGTTAAAAACGGTCTTGTTTTTATTTTCCGCAAAATCGCGCAGGACGCGCGCATCCAGTTTTTCCGCCTCCAAAGCGGGCTTGAAATCGAGAAAGAGCCGAAAATTTTTCATATCTTCCCGCGCGGCAAGCGCGGAAAACGTCAGGACCAAAGGGCCGGAAACGCCGTAGTGCGTGAAGAGCATTTCTCCGAAGCCCCCGAAAAACTTCTTGTTCCCCTTCATCGCCGTCAAGGTGACGTTTTTCAAAGAGAGCCCCTGCATCCGGGCAAAGTCCCGCCCGCTGAGCGCAAGCCCCGTCAAAGACGGCCTCGGCGCAATGACGGCGTGCCCCGCCCTTCCCGCAAAGCGATAACCGTCGCCCGTCGAACCGGTGGAAGGATAGGAGAGCCCGCCCGTGCACACGACGGCCGCCTCGCAGTCATACCGCCCTTTTTCGGTTATTATGCCTGACATAGTACTATTTATAATTTGTAAATCAAGCACTTTTTCCTGTAAATGAACGGACACGCCCACACTTTCACAGGCATGAACCAGGGCTTTCGTCACATCGCTGGCATGATCGGTAACGGGAAAAACGCGGCTGCCGCGCTCCGTCTTTACCTTCACGCCGTTCTTCTCCATCAATTCTTTCGTATCCTGCGGCGTAAAGGCATAGAGCGCGCCCGTGCAAAATTTGGGATTCCGGACGACATGATTCAAAAATTCCGCGGGCGGGACGTCGTTGGTCAGATTGCAGCGGCCCTTGCCCGTGATATAAATTTTTTTTCCGAGTTTTTCGTTCTTTTCGAGGAGAAGCACCTCGTTCCCGTTTGCCGCGGCGGCGTATGCCGCCGCAAGCCCCGAAGCCCCTCCGCCGATGACGACGACTTTTTTCATGGCTTTTCCTTGTTATATAATGTCAAACGATGACGGCAAAGTGTGCGGAAGGTCAAAATTCGGACGCTCAGAATGCGATGAGCCGGAATAAAACCATCCAATCGCTCCGATTTTGTTGCGCTCCTTTCCTGATTTTTGCCAGCCGAACATGGAAAGCGGTCGGGAAATTCCGACTTTCCCGACCGGCGCTTCCATTCCTTTCTGCCTGCCTCGGTCACACGGGATAGGCCTCGCTGTTTGCAGCAAGATCCCGATCCACGCCCTGTTTCTGCGCCTTTCTCCATTTGAAGAAGTTTTCGGCGACCTGTTCAAACACGGCATACGAAAGGACGTCCTCTTCTTTTTCATAATATCCCTTCTCTATGAGATCCAGCTTGAACCACTCGTATTCGGGCTGCAAACCGTCCGCCGGACGATATGTGATGGGTTTTATATCCCCCAAAACCTCTTTCGCCGCCTCTTCGTTGACGGGCGCCGGCAGTCTGCCGTACTTCCCCGCAAACAGGTCCCTGGTCTCCTTGGTGACCATTTTATAGCGCTCCCCCGCAATGACATTCATGACCGCCTGGGTGCCGACGATCTGCGAAGAAGGCGTCACGAGCGGCGGATAGCCGCAGTCCCTTCTGACATTGGGCACCTCGGCGAGGCACTCCATGAGGCGGTCGCTCTTGCCCATCTTATCCAGCTGGGAAATGAGGTTGGAGAGCATACCGCCCGGCACCTGATAGACGAGCGTATTGACGTCGACGCCGCGCACCTTCTCCTTGAGAAAGCCGTCCTTTTTCAGCCGTTCCGCCACGCCTTTGAAGTGTTCCACGATGGGCAGCAGCTTTCCGATGTCGATGCCCGTATCGTACGGCGTCCCCTTGAGCGTGGCGACGAGCGGCTCGGTCGCAGGCTGAGAGGTACCGTTGCCGAGAGGCGACAGCGCGGTATCCACGATATCCACGCCCGCCTGGATCGCCATGAGGTTGACCATATCCCCCGTGCCGGTGGTATTGTGCGTGTGCAGATGCAGTTTTGTCTCGGGGCGGAGTTTCTGTTTCAGCGCGGAGACGAGTTTGTATGCGTTGAAGGGCAGCAGGAGATTTGCCATGTCCTTGATGCAGATATTGTCCGCGCCCATGTCCTCGAACTGTTTGGCGAGATCGACAAAGTATTCCATGGTGTGCACGGGGCTCTCGGTGTAAGAGATCGCCGTTTCGCATACGCCGCCGTATTTTTTGATGGCTTTGACCGCCGTTTCGAGGTTGCGCGCGTCGTTGAGCGCATCGAACACGCGGATGACGCCCACGCCGTTTTCAATGGATTTTTCGACGAACTTTTCCACCAAATCATCCGAATAATGGCGGTACCCCAACAGATTCTGCCCGCGCAAAAGCATTTGAATGGGCGTCTTTTTCAGATGTTTTTTCAGCGTGCGGAGCCTCTCCCACGGGTCCTCGTTCAGGTAGCGCAGGCAGGTGTCGAAAGTCGCACCCCCCCAGGCTTCGAGGGAATAATAGCCGATGTCGTCGAGCTGTTCCAGAACGGGCAGCATTTCATCCAGCCGCATGCGGGTCGCCGCCTGCGATTGGTGCGCGTCCCGCAAAATGGTATCCATGATCAAAACTTTTTTCTTTTCCATAATAATGATTACCTCCGTGCCTTAACCGAAACAGGCAAGCAGCGCCCCCGCCGCGATCGCCGAACCGATGACGCCCGCCACATTGGGCCCCATGGCGTGCATGAGCAGATGATTGCTCGGATCGCTCTCTCTGCCGACGTCCTCGGAAATACGCGCCGCCATCGGCACCGCCGACACGCCCGCCGAACCGATGAGCGGATTGATCTTCCCGCCGGAAAATTTATTCATGAGCCGCGCCATCAAAAGCCCGCCGACCGTACCGAAGGCAAACGCCACGAGCCCGAGCAGGATAATGCTCAGCGTATCGAGGGACAGGAAGATCTCCCCCTTCGCCTTGCAGCCGACCGCAACGCCCAAGAGAATGGTGATGGTATTCATCAGCCCGTTCTGCGCCTGCGATGAGAGCCGTTCGACCACGCCGCACTCGCGGAACAGATTGCCGAGCATGAGCATACCGAGTAGCGGAATGGCGTCCGGCAGCAGCAATCCGACGATCAGCGTGACAATGATCGGGAAGAGGATCTTCTCCATCTTGGAAACTTTGCGCAGCTGCTTCATCTTGATGGCGCGCTCCTTTTTGGGCACCAGCGCTTTCATGATGGGCTTCTGAATGATGGGAATGAGCGCCATGTACGAATACGCCGCGATGGCGATCGTAGAGAGAAGATGCGGCGCCAGTATGGAGGACGTATAGATCGCCGTCGGGCCGTCCGCTCCGCCGATGATGGCGATCGCCGCCGCTTCCGCCGCGGTGAAACCTAAGAAAACCGCACCGATGAGCGTCAGGAAAATGCCGAGCTGTGCCGCCGCACCGATGAGCATGGATTTCGGATTGGCGATCAGCGGGCCGAAATCGGTCATCGCGCCGATGCCCAGGAAAATGATGGGCGGGTAAATGACGTTCTGCACGCCGTAATAGAAATACCACAACAGGCCGCGACTGTCGGCGTTCACATATTCATATTCTTCCGCGGCAAGGTAACCGATGACGTCGCCGCCGTCGCCGAGGATCGCCGTGAGCACGGTCATGTCGCTGTCATTGACGTATGTGAACGCGCCGTCCGCGATCACTTCATGCAAGATCTCGCCCGTCTGCAGGAAGAGATATGTACCGTCGTCCAACGCGATGAGCGCCGACGCATCGTATTCGTACTCGCCCCAGACCACTGCCTCCGCGCCCGGGATATTGATGAGAAACATGCCGAACGCAATGGGCAGGAGCAGCAGCGGCTCATACTTTTTGACGATGGCGAGATACATCAGCACAAAGGAAACGATCAGCATGACATAATTCTGCCAGCTGCCGTTCATAAACCCCATGGACTGCCAAAGATTGGAGATGATCTCACCGAAATCGATCGCAAGGAAATTGACCATTTGCCACCTCGCTGAAAAGACGGTTTAAGAGATGACCGCAAGCACGGCGTCCGATTCCACATTCGTGCCCTTTGCCACCCTAAAGGAAACTTTGCCCGCACAGGGAGCCGTGATGTCGTTGTCCATTTTCATGGCTTCGAGCACCAGAACGGGCTGGTCTTTTTCCACCGTCGCCCCTTCCTCGACCAAAAATCCCTTGATGAGCCCGGGGAAAGGCGACGTCACGGGCGTTCCCTCCGCAGGCTGTGCGGAGGGATCTGCCGCAGGCGCAGGCGCGGCTGCGGGTGCAGCGCTTTGTATGGGAACCGAAGCGGCCGCGGGCGCGGGTGCAACGCTCTGCGCGGGCGCGGAAGTCCCCGCCGTCGCGCCGATCTCCTCCACGCCGACCGTATAGCTTTTGCCGTCGATGGTGACGATGAAATTACGAATCATACTGAAAATCTCCTTCAAAATTATATTTTGCCGATGGTATCGCTTCTATTTATTTTGTCACGATTTTTTGATCTTTCTGATCACAAATTCACACTGCGGCCTTTCCGAACCGTAATACGCGGCGATCGCCGCGACGATGGCTGCCCGCAGTTCGGGCGAAAGTTCTTCGTCTTTTGCCGGAGGAACGGCGGGCGCGGCTTCCGGTCGGGGGGAAGCGGGCCGCTCTTCGGCCGGCGGCTCTTTTTTCCCCTTTTTCCCGAAAGAAAAACCGCCCTCCGCTCCGTGTATCGCCCTGCCGATGAGATACAATATCCCGATCAGCAGCCCGATCCCGATAAAAACGAACACAAAACCGATGAGCGCGTAGATGAGCGCATCCGTGATCGATATTTGTTCATTCAAGATCAATAACAATGTCTGATCCATATGCGCCCTCCGCTCATTCGCACAGCATCTGCAACGCCGCGATGAGATGCTGTTTGACAAACTGCGGTTCGATGACGGCATCGATATACCCGTCCTTCGCGGCATTGACGGGATCGCTGTTTTCGTCTGCATATCTTGCGGCGAGCTCCCGGTCGCTCCTGCCGAACTCGATTTCCGCGCCCTGCACGCTGTCGAACAGGGCTATTTTCGCCCCCGCAAAGGCACAGGCGTAGTCAAACCCCGCGCTCTTGGCGGCAAACAGGGAATACCCGAGCCCGACCGCCTTCTTATAGACGACGGAAATTTTTGCGGTATCCACGGCGTCGAGCATGGACAAATATTCCACCGTCTCTTTGAGCACTGCGGAGTTGTTGGTCTTTGCGTCCGGCCGGATGCCGGAAGTATCGGTAAATACCACGAACGGCAGGCGGTGGCAGCAGGCCAATTCTGTAAAGTCCTTGATCTTTTTCATCTTCGCCGCCGTGAGGCAGACGCCCTCCTCGCCGCCGTCAAAGATGACCGCCGCCACGGCGATGCCGCCGATGCGCCCGAGCACGGTCTTTACGTCCGGGCAATATCCCGCGCCCGTTTCGATATATTCGTCAAACGCTCCCTGCAGCCCTTCCGCCGTCACGGATTCGTTGAGATAGGGCAGGCTCTCGTTCATCGCCGCCTCGGGCACGTCTTTTTCGTCCGCCGCCAGGAGCGATTGCAAAAGTATGATCTTTTCCCGGACGGCCGCAAGGTCTTCGACGACGAAGGACGGAATATTTGTCTCCGTCAGCGCCGCCGCGCCGCCGACCTCTTCGGGTTTGCGGTTCTCGCCCCCCTTTGCCGAAAGCACAAACGGAGAATTGACGGCAAGCACGCTCTTTCCCATGAAGAAAGCAAAATCCGCCGCGGCGGCGATCAGCGTTTCGCTGCCGAACACCTGTCCGTTGACGACGGCATATTGCGGCACGACGCCCTTGAGCTGCGTCACGCGCCGCAGCAGCGCCGCCAATCCCTCCAACGCGGTCACGCCTTCCCCGACGCGCACCCCGTTGCTCTGCAGCAGATAGATGACGGGCACGGAATTTTTTTCCGCCTGATCGAGACACTTACAGATCTTGTCGCAGTTGGCCTTTGTGAGCGCCCCCGAACGCACCTGAAAATTTTGCCCGATAACATAAAAGGGAAAACCGTCCATGGTAAAAAAGCCCGTAACGACTCCTTCCCCGTCCGCGTTTTCCCCATAAAGATCCGTTTCGGAAAAACTGAATGCCGACAATTCGACAAAGGACCGATCGTCCGCAAGCGACAGGATGTCGGCGCGGACTTCCTTTCCGACTGCGGCAAGCGCTTCTTTTCTGGCGCGCAGTTGCTGAATCTTATCCATAGAATCCTCCGTAGCTTATTAACAGAAATCAAAAACTCTCACATATATATTATACAGAAATCCGCACAAAAAATCAAGGGTCTGTCCCCTATCTTTTGCAAAAAAATTTATTTTGCTTTTTTATAGCCGCCTTTATGGCGCATTATGGCCGCATTCTCAAAGAAAATTTCCGCCCGGGATTTTCCCGGACGGAATGCAACAAAGAGTTTGAGTGCTCTGAAATACCCGCCTCATTTTACGTTCAGGATGAGATGGCGCGGCAGACCGTCCACCCACAGCGGCGCGATCTCCGCCTGAATGAGCGGACGAATATAGTGCACGAGGGGCGCCTTGACGCCGGCGCCGTCCTCGGAGATCCATTCATCGGGGACCTTCTTTTCCACATTGGCGATCAGCCCCACATCCGCCGGCTCCGTGATGCACATATACGGGTCGTCGGAGATGCGTTTGAGCACAATGACCTTTCCGCTCATCCCCTCGAAGGCGACCTTTACCGCCGCGCCGCCCGCGTTGAACGCCTCCGTCACGTCGATGCGCGAAGTGATGTGCGACGCGCAGCGCTGCAGGGAGGAAAGTTCTATCGCCCTCGTCTTGATGCCGTATTTTTCCGCCACTTTGGCGGCGAGAAAGCGCGCCGTCCCCGCCAACTGCTTGTGCCCGAAAGCGTCCACATAATCCACGTGATCGGCCAGCTCGCATACATATCTGCCGTCGGCGATCTTCACGCCTTCGGAGACGGCGACGACGACCGATCCCTTTGTCTTGCAGAGCGTTCCGACCCTTTCCAGAAATTTATCGAGATCGAACACGCGCTCGGGCAGATAGATAAGGTCCACCCCTTCGCAGTCCTCGCTCTCGGCGAGCGCCGCCGCGGCGGTCAGCCAGCCGGCATTCCTGCCCATCACCTCGATGACGGAGACGACGGGATAGTCGTACACGAGCCCGTCGCGGATGATCTCCTTGGTCGTGGAAGCGATATATTTTGCCGCGCTGCCATACCCGGGCGTATGGTCGGTGACCGCGAGGTCGTTGTCGATGGTCTTGGGCACCCCCATGAAACGGATGGGACTGCCGATCTTCTCCCCGTAGGCGGAGAGTTTCTGGATGGTATCCATCGAATCGTTGCCGCCGATATAGAAAAAGGCATAGATGTCGAGATCTTTCAGGATCCTGAATATCTGCCGATAAGTCTCTTCTCCGTCCGCAACGTCCGGCAGCTTATAGCGGCAGGAGCCGAGAAAGGACGAAGGCGTCCTCTTCAGAAGATCCATGTCAAGGTCGTTTTTGATCTGCGAGGAGAGATCGACGATCTTCCCGTCCAAAAGCCCCTTGATCCCGTGCACCATGCCGTAAACGATGTCCGCCCCCCTGTCCTTCGCCGTCTTGAATACGCCGAGGAGGCTGGAATTGATGACCGCTGTGGGTCCGCCCGATTGACCGACGATTACATTTTTCATGGAGATCCCCCTATGTATTTTTTTCATTAAAAAGGCCCCGACAGGGCAAAAATTACCCTTGTCGAGGTCATTATATCACAGAAATTGGTAAAATGCAATAGGTTTTTCAAGATTTTTTACAATATTTTTTTATCGTATTGCAAAAAGTGCATAAACTGTTTTCATTTCTTCTACAACATCATTTTTCTCCGCGCGGCGGCGCGGGAAGGACGCGCTTTTTTCTCTTTTTCCTCCTCTTATGCAGCCAGGCCTGGATCCTGTCCTGATTTCGGCGAAAGAGCAGGAAAAGGGCAAATTCCGCGCCCCACACCGCCAGCCACAGAAGGATGCCCCACCAGGTCGTAAAGGGCAGCGCATCCGCGAGAAAACAGGTGCTTGCCACCGATATGGCGCGGACGACCAGGGTCATGCCGACAAAATAGAGAACGGTCATGGACGAAAGCCCCGCCACAAAACAGAGCACGTCGTCGGGAAAGAGCGGCAAAACGAACATGGCGGTGAGGATCAGGTTGTCTTTCCCCTTCACTTTCCGCAGCCACTCGTCGAGCGTCTCCTTCCCCACCATCCATCCGACCGCCCGATAGCCCAGAAACCTGCCGATGAAGAATGCCGTCAGCGAACCGGCGACGATGGAAAAATAGCTGTACAAAAAACATTTCACCGCGCCGAAGAGCGCCGTCCCCGCGACCAACGTGACGAAACTCGGCAGCGGCAAAATGACCACCTGCAAAAACTGCAGGACGATGAAGAGAACGTCCATCCAGGCGCCCGCAGACCGAAGATATTCCTTGAAGGACTCCACGCTGTTCACGGCCGTCAGAAAGCCCGTCGCCAACAGGATATAAAAGACGACCAGCGCCAGATCGAATAGGGCAAACGCCGATACGATTAGCCTGTATCCGGTTTTCCGCCCGGCAAAATAGAGCGAAAATTCCAGCGTGACGGCAAGCAGAACGACGGCAAACAGCGCCACCGTGACGTAGACGCGGTAGCGCAGGAAGAATCCCGCGTTGAATTGCGCGGCGCAAAGCGCGACAAAGGAGAAACCGAAAACGGCCAGAGCAGCCATGACCGCCACGGCGGCGATCATCCCCCTACGGCTTCTTCGGTTATTGGAATTTTCTTCTTCCCGTGCGCGCATAACTATATTATAGTATGTGCGGAAGAAAAAAATTATAAACCGCAACTTTACGATTCCCCGGCGTTATCCTGTTTATACTTTTTGATGGCGGACGTCGCCAGAAAATCGCAGCGATTGTTGTATTCGTTGTCCGCGTGCCCTTTGACCTTGTGAAACGTGACGCGGTGCGTCTTGGTCAGCGCGGCGAGCTCCCGCCAGAGATCGACGTTTTGGACATCCTTGCCGTCCGCCTTTTTCCAGCCGTTCGCCTCCCAATCTTTGAGCCAGCCCTTTTCAAAGGCGTTGACCGTGTAGGCGGAATCGCTGTACAGATCGACTTCGCAGGGATACTTGAGCAGAGAAAGCGCGCGGATGACGGCGAGCACTTCCATACGGTTGTTGGTCGTCTCCGCCTCTGCGCCGCTGATCTCCTTTCGCGTCCCGCCGTACTGCAACAGCGCCCCCCAGCCGCCGACGCCGGGATTGCCCGAGCAGGCGCCGTCCGTATAAATGGTCACCCTTTTCACTCGGCAAGTTCCTTCGAGCGCTGCACGCAGGCTTCCACCGCCCGTTCGACGATACGGATAAATCCGTCGTTTTCAAAGGACTGCATGGCCCGCTCGGTCGTGCCGCCCTTGGAGCAGACGCGCTTGATGAGCGTGTCGATGTCCGTATTCTGCTTTTCATGGATATACATATCCGCGCCGCCCGCGACCGTCTGCGCCGCCAATACGCACGCCTCATCCTCGGTCAATCCCTGCTGCCTGCCCGCCTCGATGAGCGCCTTGATGAACAGGAAAACATATGCGGGGCCGCTGCCCGAAATGCCCGTCACGGCGTGCATCTTGCCTTCGTCCACGGAAAGGTAGGAACCCAGCGCATCGAACAGTCCCGCGAAGAACTGCAGATCGTCCTGGTCGGTATAATCCGACGCATCGGCCGCGACCATTCCCGAGCC
The DNA here is from genome assembly GCA_964615285.1 of uncultured Clostridia bacterium. GTDB lineage: Bacteria > Bacillota > Clostridia > Christensenellales > Borkfalkiaceae > RGIG4074. The sequence continues at coordinate 764 of CAZTND010000005.1, read as the reverse complement.
GATGGAACAGGGAAGATTGGGCATCACGCGGCAGACCTTCTGCACCGGCGGAAGCGCGGCGCGGATCTTCTTCTTTTCGATGCCCGCCATGATGGAAATGACATTGGGACAATCGCAGGACTTTATCTCCTCGCACACTGCGGGAAAATTCTGGGGCTTGACCGCAAAGAGAAGATAGTCGCAGTTTTCCGCGGCTTTTTTGTTATCCGTCACGGTGAAACAGCCGTAGTCCTTGAACTTTTGCAAGCTGTCCGCGCTGCAGTCGCTGACAATGATCTTATTGGCGCGGATAAAATCGCTTTCGATCGCGCCCTTGACAATGGCATACGCCATAAAGCCGCCGCCGATAACGCCGAGTTTGAATTGTTTTTTCATTTTTGTGCCTCTTTTTATGATTAAAAATAATTGACGAAAAGAAAAATATATTGTATAATATACCTCGTGCTTAGGGGAGTGGCTCAACGGTAGAGCAACGGTCTCCAAAACCGTCGGTTGCGTGTTCGAATCGCGTCTCCCCTGCCACCAAGTTCTTGACCGCAATATATTGTGGTCAAGAACTCTTTTTATGCAATATATTGACAAGTTGCCTGATGACATTGCAAAGCCGTCCTGCCCTTAAAGAGCCGAACTCCTTTGGAGCAACTTTTCTCATTCTTCCGTACCGTCTACTATTTTAGCGTAAACGGAAAATAAAGTCAATTCAATCGCGTCCCCGAACCCAACCTCAGTAGAACACTAATATAAACGACTAAAGTTTTTCCGAT
>CAZTND010000004.1:1232-50539 GCA_964615285.1 uncultured Clostridia bacterium | reverse complement strand
TTGTATTTTTTCCACGTATTTCGCCGTTTCCGCATACGGAATTTCCGTAAGGCGCACGCCGTCGGCGGAAAGCGCGGGATCGTCCAGCCACTGCCGTACCGTCCCTTCCCCCGCGTTATACGCCGCCAAAACGGTGTTCAGATCGGAAAACCGCTCTTCGAGATAGACCAGATACAGACACCCGATGCGGATGTTGTCCGCCGCGTCGCCGAGATCATAACTCCCTATCCCGTTTTTGCGGGCGACAAACGCCGCCGTGGAGGGCAAAACCTGCATGAGACCGCAAGCTCCCGCCTCGCTCACGGCGTCCGCGCGAAAGCTGCTCTCCGCCTTGATGAGTGAATGCACCAGCCGCCAGTCGCCGTAATATTCAAGCACGTTTTCCCTGTATGTCGCGGGATATGCGCAGCGCAGAGCCACGCCGCCGGCCGTACAGAGGACAAGCAGCAGGGCTACCGCCGCCGCTATGCTAATCAAGAATTTTTTCAACCGCCAGAGCCACCTTTTTCCGCAGGGACGCCATATCCCCGTCGTTATATATTAAAGTATGCCCTTCTTTTTCCCTTTTTTCGTAATCCGTCTGATTTTTTATGCGCAAAAGCACCTGCTCTTCGGACAGTCCGTCCCTTGCACGCACGGCGTCGATCCGCACGCGCAGGGCGCGGCAGACGATGATGACGGCGTCGAAATCCGCCTGCCTGCCGCTTTCAAAGAGAAGGGGCACTTCCGCAAAGGAGACGGGATGCGCCTCCATCTGCGCGTACAGCCGCCGCATGATCGCGGGATGGGCCAGCGCATTGAGTTTTTCCAACGCCGCCTGGTCGCGAAACACGAGGGCGGATAGCTTTTCTTTCTGCAGCCTGCCGCCCCGCGTCACGCCCGGAAAGAGTTCTTCCAACGCGGCAAGATAGGCGGGGTCGGTCTGCAGTTCCCCGTAGATCTCATCACAGGAAAAGACGGGGTATCCCATCTCGCGCAGAATGGTGCAGACGGCGGATTTGCCGCTGCCGATGCCGCCCGTCACGGCGATCTTTATCCGATTTTTTCCATTTGCGGGGGCGGAAATCGGGCGATTTCCGCCTTTTTCTTCCGTCGGCGTCATGTTTTTCCCTCTCCTTGGCCGTCTCGTCCTCTCACTTGGCGTCGAACCAGCTCCTGCCGCTTGCGACTTCCACCGTCAGCGGCACGGAGAGGCTTGCCGCGCCCTCCATACAGGTCTTGAGTATTTCCGAGGCCTCCGCGGCCTCCTCTTCCACCGCGTCGATCACCAGTTCGTCGTGCACCTGCAAGATGAGTTCGGAGCGCATTTTTCTCTTTTTCAGTTCCTGCCAGACGGCGATCATGGCGATCTTGATGATGTCCGCGCTGGATCCCTGCAACGGCATGTTCATTGCCGCGCGCTCGCCGAACTGCCGCAGGTTGTAATTGGGGGACTTCAGTTCGGGGATCTCCCGCTTGCGACCGAAAATGGTCGTCACATAGCCGTTGGCTTTGGCAAATTCCACCGTACCGTTCAAATATTCCTTGACGGCCGGATAGGCATTGAAATAGCGCTGGATGAACTCCGCTGCCTGCGCGGAGGAAATGCCCAGACTCTGCGCCAGCCCGAACGCGCTCTCCCCGTAAATGATGCCGAAATTGACCGCCTTAGCGGCGCGGCGCATGGCGGGCGTCACGGCCTCTTCCGGCACGCCGTATACTTTCGATGCCGTGTCCCTGTGGATGTCCTTGCCCGCACGGTAGGCCGCAATGAGCTCCGGACAGCCGGACATGTGCGCCAGCAGCCGCAGTTCTATCTGCGAATAGTCGGCATCCAGAAGCACGCGCCCCTCGCTCGCCACGAACAGCTTGCGGATCTCCCGCCCCTCCTCGGTGCGGATGGGAATGTTCTGCAAATTGGGATTCTTGCTGGACAGCCGCCCCGTAGCGGTCACGCTCTGCGTATACGTCGTGTGCACGCGCCCCTCTTTGATGCAGCTGCGCAACCCTTCGACGTACGTCGAATTGAGTTTCTGTATCTTTCTGTATTCCAGGATCTCTCGCACGATCTCATGGTCGGGCGCAAGTTTTTCCAACACATCCACGCTGGAAGAATAGGAACCGTTCTTGCTCTTTTTGCCCCCGCGGATGCCGAGTTTTTCAAACAAAATGTTGCCGAGCTGCTTGGCGGAATTGATGTTGAAAGTATCGTCCCCCGCCAATTCGTGGATGCGGCGGGCAACGGTTTCCAGCCGCGCGGCATACTCCCTGCCCAGACGGTTGAGATAAGAGGAATCCACGCAGACCCCCGCGTTTTCCATGTCGCATAGTACTCTGCAAAGAGGCTTTTCTATGCGGAAATAGAGGTCAAGAAGCCCCGCTTCCTCGGCTTTTTGGCGCAGTATTTCATAGAGCCGTTGGAGGGAGGCCGCAATGCTTTCCCCCGGCAGCCCGTAGGCGTCCAGCACAAACGCCAACGCCTCTTCCCGCCCCGAGTAATCGGTCAGGTATTTCAGCAAAGAGACGTCTTCGAATGCCGCCTCAAAAGAGACCTCCGACCTCTCCAGAACGTGCATCATATCTTTCGCGCCGTACAGCACGACCGTGTTTTCCCTCTTGCCGAATACGGCGCGCAAGATCTTCCGCACTTCCGTTTCATCGATCCCGCCCGAAAGGAGATCGACCGTTTCGGCCAGGTCATACTCCACGCCGCCCGAGAAGATACGGCGCTTTTCTCCCCATACGACGGAAAACGCATGCTCGTTCTCCAAAACCTCCCGCACCTCCGCAAAAGAACGCACGGACTGCACTGAAACGGGCGGATGCGCCGGCGCGCTGCCGGAATCTTCCGCCCCGCCCTCCTTCTCATACAGGCTCTCATCGCCGTAGAGAATGCGGAATTCCAGGGAGGCAAACTTGCGGCGGAGCGCAACGGGGAAGGGTATCTTTACGCGGCATTCTTCGAGTTCCACCTCCAAGGGCACCCGGGTATCGATGGTCGCAAGTTGCGCCGAAAGGAACGCCGAATCGCGGTTGGCCGCTAACTTTTCATGCACCGCCCCCTTGATGGAATCCAAGTGGTCGTAAATATTCTGCAGGTTGTCGTATTCCCCCAAAAGTTTCATCGCCATTTTTTCGCCGATCCCCGGAACGCCGGGGATATTGTCCGATGAATCGCCCATCAGGGATTTCAGATCGATGATCTGCTCCGGCCGCAGGCCCGTTATCTCCCGAAAATTTTCATTGTTCAAAAGGAGCAGATCGGACACCCCCTTGCGGGTGTAACAGACGGACGTATGCTCGTTGACGAGCTGATAGGAATCCCGGTCGCCCGTATAGATAAAGCTCTGCACGGGAAATTTGCGGGACAGAGTCCCGACGATGTCGTCCGCCTCATACCCCCCCTTTTCGCACATCTTTATATTCATCAACGAAAGGCACTCTTTGAGCACGGGCAGCTGCACGGCAAGTTCTTCGGGCATCGGCTTGCGGGTCGCCTTATAGCCGTCATACATCTTGTGGCGGAACGTGGGCGCGCGCAGGTCGAACGCCACGACCGCATATTCCGGATGCATGTCGCCCAGGATCTTCAAGAACAATTTAATGAACCCGAATACCCCGTTGGTCGGCTGCCCTTCCTTAGTCGTGAAATGCGGCGTAGCAAAGTACGCCCGGTTCAACAAGCTGTTTCCGTCGATGAGCACTAATTTTTCCATGTCAATTCCTTCACTTCTCTGCTTTTATTTCACGCATAGTACTGCTTATTTTTTGCTTATAACGAGTATCCTGCCCGTTCCATTCTTCCATTATATAGCAATCGGCAAAAAAAAGCAAGTTTTCAGCCGACCAAAAAACGTGCGTCCCGAAAGAATAAACTTCCGAGACGCCGTTTCAATTATATCGGAGGAATTCAATAATCGAATGGATGGGCCGTTTTCCGCCGCTTCCGCGGCAAAAAAGCGGCTTAAACTTATTTCTCCCAGCTCTTATTGCTGCCGCCCTTGGGCACAATGTAAGCCGGATCGACCTTGTCGACGTGAATGACGGTGATATTGTCCTTCAAATCCCCGCTCCTGACTTCCAGCTCATTCTTATCGAGCATGGGAAGCGTGAAGTTGAATACCTTATCTCCCTTCTTCGTTTCGACGAGTTTGCCGTTCTGGTACAGGCTGACTTCCGATTGGTTGGAGTAAACTTTGACTTTCAGTTTGCTTCCCGTGCGGTTGACGAAGCGCCTGCCGCAGAGATGCACGAACGGTTCCGCCGACCAATACGCCTTGTACAGATAGAAAGAATCCTTGCGGGTCTTTCTGTCGAACGTGACGAGCCCCTTGTGGTTCATGCCGGGCTCGCCGCCCTGATTGCGCGCATCGGCGGCAAAGTCGAACATGTTCCAGACGTGCGTCGCCCAAAGATACGGGCGTTTGGCAAAGAATTTCAGCATATACTCGTGGTAGACCGCCTGATATTCTTCGGTGTTGTCCCCGCGGCGGGGATGCACGCTGTGATATTTGGTCATCGCTTCCGCGCCGTATTCGGACATGCCGATGCAACGCCCGGGATACAGGAAACGGAAAAGTCCGAACCACAGATCGTTAAGGAAGAGCCCGGGAACGTACCAGCCGAGATAGAGGTTCCAGGAAACGATGTCCGTGATGTGCGCCGAACGGTTCATGGGCGTGCACATTGCAAAGCACGCAAGCGTGGTCAGACGGGTGGGGTCGAGCTGATGGCACAGATCGTTCAGCCGCCTGTGATTTTCCAGCATGTCCTCCTTGTGGACGTGGAACATGGTGATCTCGTTGGAAACGCCCCACACCACGATGGAAGGATGATTGTAATTCTGCGCAATGAGTTCGCACATCTGCGTTTCGGTGTTGCCGTTCGCCGCCGGCATGTGTTTGGAGATGTAAGGAATCTCCGCCCAGATGACCATGCCGTATTTGTCGCACAGGTCGTAGAAATACTGATCGTGCTGATAGTGTGCCAGACGAATGGTGTTCGCGCCGATCTCGCGGATGAGCGCCATATCCTCTTCGTGCTCTTTTTTGGTGATGGCGTTACCCAGCCCCGGACGGTCCTGGTGGCGGCAGACGCCGCGCAGCGGATAGGACTTTCCGTTGAGGAAGAAGCCCTTGTCCGGGTCCACCTTGAAGGTGCGGAAACCCGTTTTGCACTCCGTGCGGTCGACGACTTCGCCGTTTACGGTCAGTTCGCCGACGACGGTGTAGAGGTAGGGATCCTTCACGCCGTTCCAAAGATGCACATTCGGCACCTCGATCTTTTCGCCCGGCTTCCCGCTTGCGACTGTGTTTCCGTCCGCGTCGACGAGGGAAATTTTCACTTCCCCGCCGCCCTGCACATTGGCTTTGACGAGCAGTTCCCCGTCATTCCCCGTCACGGAGGGCGTGACTTTGAGGGGCGGCGCGGCGTATTCGCCGTATGCGAAATGATTTTCGGGTAAAATTTCCAGTGTTACGTCCCTGTAAATGCCGCCGTAGAAGGTGAAGTCCGCCTTCTGCGGGTACACCTTATCGGTGGGCGTGTTGTCGGCAATGACTTCGAGGGTGTTTTCCGCCTCCAGCGCGTCCGTCAGGTCGACGATGAAGGTCGAGTAACCGCCCTCGTGGCGGGCGAGATGTTTCCCGTTGAGGGAAACGTCCGCCTCGGAATTGACCCCGCGGAATACCGCGACGCACTTCTCCCCTTCGCCGAGTTCGGGCATTGAAAAGGTCTTGGTATAGGTGCAGGGGCAGCGCTTGTAGTCGTCGCCGCCGTCCTGCCCGTCCGTGCCGTTCCAGGTATGCGGCAGGTTCACGATGACGGGCTGTTTGCCCGGCATCGTAAACTGCCAATTTTCATTAAATTCTATGACTTTTCTCAAAATTCCGTTCTCCTCTTTTTAAGACCCGACGGCGTTCTTTGCGTTCGCCTCTTCGAGCATCGCCCGAACCTCGTCGGTGAGATATTCTTCGGGAATATCGATGGCATTGGAGGAAGGCTCGCCCGAAACTTTCTCGCGCCGCGTGAAGATGAAGTTATAGATCTTGTCGAGGATGTTGTCCTTTTCGACGATGACCTCGCCCGTCTTTTTGTTGATGCGCGGAGGCTTGTTGTAGACGAACGCCGCGGGCACCTGGTCGATGGTCTTCCAGGTCTCCATCGCCTGTTCCATGCTCATACCGCCGGAAACGGCCGCCTTACGGACGGCGTTGACCGCCTGGATCTCCTGCAATCTCTTGCCGGACAGGCCGTAACGGGTCATGGCGAAGATGGTGATCGCCCAAGCCGCCATGGGCAGCAGGCAGAAGCAGATGATTGCGGAAAGCTGCATGCCGTCCATGTAAGGGGTGCTTTCACCGGGCAATGCATTCAACCCGGGCACGAGCAGAACGATGAAGAGCTGCAACAACAATGACTGCAAGGAGGAGATCAACTTGTCTACCAACGAGAAGATGGTGCCCATGATGCCGGGCAGATAGTTCCCCGAACGGTACGTTTCATAGTCTGTACAGTCGGCGACCATCGGGATGGTCAGGTTGTCGCAGCAGTTGAACGCGCCGTAACCGCAGCCGTAGAGAACGATAAAGATGATGGTGTAGGCGTTGATGGTCAGGTGGAATCCCCCTTCCGTGGAATACAACGACAAATGCGTATCGATATTGTCGGGATCATAAATGCACAGCAAAACCAAAACGCCGATGTAGAAGAGGAAAGCAAACGCCGTGAACTGCGCAACGCCCCGTTTCTGTCCTTTTCTGCCCGCCGTCATGGATCCCCACAGGAAGAAGATGCCCATGAAGATGAAGCAGAGCGCATAGAACGGGATGTACAGACCGTTATAGTCCCCCATCAGACAACCGTAGACGAGGAAGGCAACGGCGCCGGACGTCGAAACGGTGGACGCCAGCTTGTTGAACCCCGAAGAAAGCACCAACCAGCGTATTTCCTTGTTGCTCTTCAAAATGTCGATGTAATCGCGGAACTTTGCGGGTTTTTCGGTGTTGACGCCCCAGAATTCCGGTTTGTCCTTCTCCGCAATTGCCGCGACCGCCATGACGGTATAGATCGCCGACACGATGATGACGAACGGCACCATGATGTTATAGAACTGAACGCCGTATGCCGCGCCGCTCAGATAAGTATAAGTTGCATCCGGATCCAGGCTTTCGGCGATATGGTCATAATTCAGCCCGGCGCTCTCCAACGCAGCAATCAATGCATCGTAGGACATTCCCCCATCCGCTATGGTCGCTTCGTAAATGATGAGTCCCTTCTGACAGACGGCGGGAATCGTGAGAATGCCGCCCGCCATGACGTTGACGAGGACGATGGAACCGATCATGCCGATCATGTTCCAGATGACGAACTGCGAACGCTGCTGCGGATCGTTCGTGAGGCAGGTCTGCCCCGCTTTGGTCACCGCGCACTGGCAGGTGTAGCCCAAAACGTAGATGATATAGCTGATGCAGTACAGGAACCACTGCAACGGCGCCATATCGTTCGGAACGACCCGTGCAATCACCATCATCAAAATCACGGAGAACGCCAGCATGATGTTTCCGATGACCATATACGGGCGGAACTTTCCGAACTTCGTCTTGGTCTTGTCCATGATGCCGCCCAGAATCGGGTCGGTGATGCCGTCGAACACACGCATGATCGGCGCATAAATAGCTGCAAATGTGCTGACGAGGATGGCGGTGGCGCTGCTCACGATCACGCCGCCGATTGCCGCCGCGGTGCTTCCCGTCAGATACAGAACCGCCCAGTACACAAAGTAGTTGTAGAACGCGAAATACACGTTCGTCGCCGCGTTGTTGAACGGGAACAGCGCGATCTGCCATTGTTTCGCGCGGTTGACGGCAAGGGTGCTGCCCGTGCCCGCGCTTGCTGTTGCTTGTTGTGACATAATTTCAAACTCTCCTTTTTCTTTTTACCGAATATAATCAAACGATCCAATCGATCATCCGGAACTTATCCCTGTGCGGCCTTGCCCGGCGATACGCTTACCGCTGAACCCTGCCGCTGCCGCTGCCGCCCGCAAGCGCCTCCACTTCCGACACGGAAACCATGTTGTAGTCCCCTTCCACGGAATGCTTCAAACAGCTTGCCGCCACCGCAAATTCAATGGCTTTCTGTTCGTCGCGGCCGCTCCGCAACGCGTAGATGAGTCCGCCGCCGAAACTGTCCCCGCCGCCCACGCGATCCACGATGTGCATCGCGTATTTACGCGAGAAGTAGGCCTTCTTTTCCTTGCCGCTGTACAGCATCGCCGACCAGTTGTTGTCGTTCGCCGAGATGGATTCCCGCAGCGTGATCGCCACATAGCGGAAATCGAACCTGTCGGTGAGCTGTTTGGCGACGGAGATGTACCCCTCGCGGTTGAGCTTGCCGCTGTCGATGTCCGTGTTCTCCGCCTCGATCCCGAACACGTCCTTCGCGTCCTCTTCGTTCGCGATGCAAACGTCGATGTATTTGCAGAGCTCGGTCATCGTCTTGTTCGCCTGTTCCCGCGTCCACAGTTTCTTGCGGAAGTTGAGGTCGGCGGAAACGGTGACGCCCTTTTTCTTCGCCTTTTTGCAGGCATCGATGCAGATCTCCGCCGTTTCGGGCGAGAGCGCGGGCGTGATACCCGTGAAGTGGAACCAGTCCGCTCCCTCGAAGATCTTGTCCCAATCGAAATCCCCTTTCTTCGCCGTCGCGATCGCCGAACCCGCGCGGTCGTAGATGACCTTGCTCGGACGCTGGGATGCGCCCTTCTCGCAATAGTAAATGCCGACCCTGTCGCCGCCGCGGACGATGTTGGACGTGTTCACGCCGAATTGCCGCAGACTGTTCACCGCCGCCTGTCCCACTTCGTGCGCGGGCAGCCTGGTCACGAAATCGACGTCCGCGCCGTAGTTCGCCAGCGACACCGCCACATTGGCCTCCGCGCCGCCGAACGTCGCTTCCAACTGATTGCTCTGCACGATGCGCAGGTATCCGTTGGGCGCAAGCCGCAGCATCAGTTCCCCGAATGTTACTACTTTCATTTGTTTATTCCTCCTACAAGCGCAACTGCGCTTCTCGTCCTGGTTTCAATCTCTTCCGGCGTGCCCTTGGTCATCCAGCTTCCGCCGCACGCGACGATCTTTTCATAGCTCAAAAATTCCAGCACGTTGTCCTCGCTGACGCCGCCCGTCGGCATGATTTTGATCTGCGGGAACGCCGCGCAGAGGGCTTTGATGGTCTTTAAGCCGCCGAAATTGGAAGCGGGGAAGAATTTGAGCGTCGTCAGGCCCAGATCGAGCGCCGCAATGATCTCCGTCGGCGTCACGATGCCGGGAATGTACGGCACGTTCTTCTCCTTGCACACCTTGGCGACCGCCGCCGAAAGCCCCGGGCTGACGATGAACTTCGCCCCGCACGCGATGGCCTCTTCGCACTGCTCCGCCGTGATGACCGTACCCGCGCCGATGAGCGCATCCGGGTATTCCTTCACCGCCAGGCGGATGGACTCCGCCGCGCAAGCCGTGCGGAAGGTGATCTCCGCCACCGGCAGACCGCCCCTGACCAGCGCACCCATCGTGGGAAGAGCGTCTTCCGCTTTATTCAGAACCACGACGGGAACGATTTTGAGCTTTTTGATTTGTTCCATAATCTCCATGATCTTTATACCTTCTTAAATATTATTGAATTCCTTAAAATAATCAGAGTTTCAGCAATTTCTTGATGTTGTAATAACTGATGTTCCTGACGAGTTCCTTTGCCTCCTCCGGAGGATATTCCCCTTTGTCCACCTTTTCGCCGACAAACGTGCAGAGAATGCGGCGGAAAAAGTCGAAGCGGGAATAGCTGGAGAAGGAACGCGAATCGGTCAGCATGCCGAGGTTGGTGCCGAGGCACGCATATTCCGCGACCCAGTCGAGGTTGCGGACGATGCCGTTCAACGTATCGTTGAACCACCACGCCGCGCCGATGTATACGTTGCGGAACGCGCCGCTGATGCACGCGAGGGGCGCAACGGCGTTCGGATTGAGCGTATATAGGATGATGACGGGACGCTCTTCGTCCGGAATCCGGTCCAAAAACTTCATGACGTTCTCCGGATCGGGTTCCTTGCCGATGACGTCGAAGCCCGCGTCTACGCCGATCTTTCGGAACATCGGCGTGTTGATGTTGCGCGTGACGGAAAAATGCAGCTGCACGGCGATGTCCCGCTTCTTGTATTCCTTCATCAGGAACAGAAGGAGATAGCCGAACGCGGCGTCCTCTTCCGCCGCCGTCAGTCCGCCGCGGCGAGAAAAGAGCTTTTCCATCTCCTCTTCCGTGGCATAGGATGCGGGAAAATCCGCAAAACCGTGATCGGAAATGCGGCAGCCCTTGGATTCAAAGAAATCCAGGCGGGCGCAGATCGCCTTTTGCAGGTCGGCAAGCGTGCCGATCTCCATTCCCGCCGCCTTGCCGAGTTCTTCGATATAGGCGGGGTCGAGGCGATAGAGCTTGTCGGGCCGGAACGTGGGAGAGACCAGAACGCCGTCATAGGTGCCGTGCGCCGCAAGGTCCTCCGTCGGATCGTTCGTCGTCGCCACAAACTCCACTTTGAATTTTTTCAGGAGTTTGCGCACGGTGAGCGACTTCAATTTTTCATTCGCTTCGTCGAAAATCCTGTCCGCCGTGTCCCCGTTGAGCGGCCCTCGGATACCAAAGACCTGTTTGAGTTCGAGATGGGTCCAGTAATAGAGGGGGTTGCCCGCCAATTGCGGCACGATCTCGGCATATTTCCGGAATTTTTCCTTCCAGGACGCGCCGCCCGTTATGTAATACTCGTCCACGCCGCACATGCGCATGGCGCGCCATTTATAATGGTCGCCGCCCAGCCAAAGCGTGCCGATGTCCTCCAAAGCCGCGTCCGCGGCGATGAGGTCCTGGTTCAGATGACAATGATAATCGATGATGGGAAGGTCTTTGACCGCCTGATACAGCAGAGGCGCGCTCTCCCCTTTCAACAATACGTCGTCCGCAAAAAAATCCTTCATGGCCGTTCCGTTCCCCGATCAAACCCCGCTGTAAGCGTTGAAACCGCCGTCCACGGGAACGACGACGCCCGTCACGAAACCGCTCGCCTCGTCGCTTGCCAGCCACAGAAGGGTGCCGATGAGGTCGGAGGCTTCGCCGAACTTCTTCATGGGCGTCGCGGCGAGGATCTTGCCCGTGCGCGCCGTCGGCGTGCCGTCGGGATTGAAGAGCAGATCCTTGTTCTGCTTGGTCACGAAGAACCCGGGCGCGATGGCGTTCACGCGGATGTTGCAGGGCGCAAAGTGCACGGCGAGCCATTGCGTGAAGTTGGAGACGCCCGCCTTTGCCGCGCTGTACGCGGGGATCTTGGTCAGGGGGCGGAAAGCGTTCATCGAAGAGATATTGATGATGTTGCCCCCCGTCTTGACCATATCCTCGGCAAATACCTGCGTGACGAGGAAGGTGCTGACGATGTTCAGGTCGAATACGAAGCGCAGCCCGCTCTCTTCGATCTTGAAGAAATCCTTGATGCCCTCGGCGTCGGGGGTCATGTATTCGTTGTCGGTGTTGGCGGTCGCCTTGTTACCGCCCGCGCCGTTGATGATGAAGTTGACTTTGCCGAATTTTTCGTTGATGATTTTCTTCGCGCCGATGATGCTCTGTTTGTCCAAGCAGTTGCACTGAATGCCCACGGCGTTTGCGCCGATTTCGTCGGCGTATTTCTTCGCCGCCTCTTCGTTGAGGTCCAGCAGGGCGACTTTGGCGCCGTTGACCGCCAAAGCGCGCGCAAATTCACTCATCAGGACGCCGCCGGCGCCCGTGACCGCAACGACTTTATCGCTCAGATCCACAGTAAAAGGTGTTTTCATGGTTATACTTGCCTCCATAATTGCTCCGTATCTAAAAAATTAAATTTTTACTTCGATGTATATCGGTTTGGTCTCCGCCTTCTTCTGCAGCTCCTTTTCGGTCGCTTCGAAGAGGCCGTTGAGATACGCCGCGCCCAGAGCCCTGTCGTAGAGCCCGTAACCGCCCTTGCCCGTTTCGCCGAAGATGCTTCTGCCGTGGTCGGGACGGACATAGCCGTCAAATCCGTTTTCTACCAGCGCGCGCACGATCGCCGCCATATCCAGGCTGCCGTAAGAAGAGCAGTGCCCCACTTCGCAGAAGGAATCGGTATCGTCCGTCCAGAGGACGTTTCTCAGATGCGCAAAATGCACCCTGCCCTGCGCGGCATATTTTGCCGCCATATGAACGAGATCGTTTTTCCGCCCCGCGCCAAAAGAACCCGTGCACAGGGTCAGGCCGTTGTTTTTGGAAGGCACCGCGGCGAAGAGCTTGTCGAGATCGGCTTCGCAGGAGACGATGCGCGGCAGCCCGAACACATCCCAAGGGGGATCGTCCGGATGAATGGCCATCGCAACGCCCACCTCGTCGCAGACGGGAATGACCCTTTCCAGGAAATAGACCAGATTTTCAAAGAGCTGTTCATGGCTGACGTCCCGATAAGCCTTTAAGAGCCCCTGCAATTCCTCCGGGGTATAGCTCTCGTCCCAGCCGGGAAGATGCAGGTTGGCGGGATCGATTTTCAGGAAATCTTCCCGCGAATAGGCCAGCGACGTGCTGCCGTCGGGATTGGGATGCGCCATCTCCGTGCGCAGCCAGTCAAACACGGGCATAAAGTTGTAGCAGATGCACTTCACGCCGTTCCTTGCCACCACGCGGATGTTTTCGCAGTAGTTGGCAATGTATCTGTCCCTGTCGCCCCTGCCGAGCTTGATGTCCTCATGCACGGGAATGGACTCGATGACTTCCGCCTTCAAGCCCTTCTCCGCCGCAAGGTCTCTGAGCCTCTGCACGGAAGCGTCGCTCCAGACTTCGCCCACCGGCACATCGTACACGGCAGTCACCACGCTCTGCACGTTGGGGATCTGACGGATGTACTCCAAAGGGATGCTGTCCTTTTCGCCGTACCACCGAAAGGTCATTTTCATGTCTCCGATACACTCCTTGTTTTTTGTCCTTCCTGAATCCGTTTTTGCATTTGTCAAAAAATGAAAAATATTTTCAAAAAAGGTAATCTAAAAATTTATTTCTTATATTGTAGCACAAAAAAATAAAAATATCAATTGCATTTATTTCCCAAAAAATATTGCATTTTTTCCATCAATGTGTTATAATGCAGTTATGGAATACGATTTGGTTTATCCCAACATGAATTTTGCGCACAAATCGGACTGCGGGCCCGACTATACCGAAAAGTTTGAAGAGCACTATCATATCGTCTATGAAATGCTCTATCTCGTCGAGGGCGACGTGGAACTCATTCTGGAAAACAAGAGATTCACCATGGCGGTCGGCGACCTTGCATTCATCCAGCCCGGGCAGCACCACCACATCAATCCCTTGTCCGATAAAAAATACGAGCGCTACGTCATCAAATTCCCGGAGTATGAGATCCCCAAGGACCTTCTGCACGTCCTCAAGGAAAAAAATACCTGCTGTTCGGTCTCCCAGACGATCATACCGCAGCTCTTTGAACGCATGGACTGGCATTATGAAAATTATACGGGCAACAACCTGCATTATCTCATGGAGAGCGTCCTGCGCGAGATCATCACCTACTTCTGCAGCAAGGAAATGGTCGACACCGACATCGTCTTTTACAGCAAAAAGATGGCGGAAGTCGTCGATTACATCAACGAAAACATCGCCCTGCCGCTCAAAATTTCGGATATATGCGAGCACTTCCATTATTCAAAATCTTACATATGCAAGGAATTTCTGCGCTGTATGGACGTGCCGATCATTCAATATGTGCGCACAAAGAAGATTCTGCTCGCCGACTCTCTCATCAAGGAAGGCGTCAAACCGACGGTCGCCTATAAACAATGCGGCTTTTCGGATTATTCCACCTTCTTCCGCGCCTACCGCAAGATCATCGGCATCCCCCCGTCCGAGACCTGATGCCCGCGCGTCGGACAAGCCACGGGGAAACGCACGCATCCGATTTTTCGCATAAAATTTTCGTATGAGCATATGCGCGTGGAAGTTTATATGAACATAAGCCCCTTTGTTTCTCCTGCCGCACGCAAGGGAGCCGGAACCTTTCGGCCGAATACAAACGCATTTTTTGAAGCATAAAAGTCTCCCGGGATCTTTTCGGAAGGCTTTTTTCTTGCGATAAATATCAAACTTATTTTTGCCCGTTTCATTGCAAAAATTGAAAAAACGGTCAAAAAATCGGGCAAATCAAGTATATTATGTCTGACATAATACAGCGTAAATCTTATTAAAATTCGACTTCGTAGGTGAAATCATCCATCACATAGCCGTCGCCGATGTCCTTCACGTCGGCGCCGACACGGCGGAACCCGAGTTTTTCGTAGACGGCGATCGTCGGCTCGTTGTACTTGTTGACGCTCAGGGAAATTTTGTGCAGTCCCGCTTTGAGCGCCTTTTTCTTCAAAAATTCAAATGCCGCTCTGCCGTACCCCTTCGAGCGGTACTCCTTCAATATATAAAATTTGGACAGATAGAGATGGTCGTCATAGAATTTTATGCCGACATATCCCCCGACCGCGCCGTCCACTTCGATGAAGTAATATTCGTATCCCTCTTTTTTCTGCTCGGCAAAGGCGCGGGGGCTTTGAAACTTATCGATCATATATTCGATCTCGTCCTTTGCCAGGATGCAAGGGAAATATTCCCGCCAAACCTCCCCCGCCTTCTCGGCGAGCAGGTTCCAATCGGACTCCGTCCTGACCCTTTCAAATTTTACCATATTGCACACTCCTTTTTTAATATCGATCATTCAAATTTCTTTCCGCAGAGAGAAACGTCCGGCCGCCGCTTCCGCGCGGCGACATTCTCCGCCTCTCCGTTACAAGAGTTTTTCCAGAATTTTCGTCAGGGCGTATTTGCAGTGTTCATAGGTCAGCCCGCCCTGGAAATACGCCGTATACGGCTCGCGGATGGGCGCGTCGGCGGAGAGCTCTATGGACGCCCCGCCCACGAATGTCCCCGCCGCCATGATGACTTTGTCGTCGTACCCCGGCATATCCCACGCCTCGAGGTGCACGAAACCGTCCACGGGCGAAGCCTCCTGCACGGACTGAATGAAATCGCAAAGTTGCTTTTCGGTGTCAAAACGAATGGCGCGCGTGATGTCGGAAGGCTCCTTGTCGAGTTTGGGAAAATTTTCATACCCCAGGCCGTCCATACACTTGCCGATGAGCAGGCTGCCTTTTAGTGCCTGGCACACGACGTGCGGCGCGAGGAAAAAGCCCTGATAAAAATACTGATAGCCGAAGGCATACGATCCGATTTCCCCGCCGACGGAGGGCGCGGTCAGCCGCTTTTCGATGAGGTCGATGTATTCCTTTTTTCCGACGGCATAACCGCCCGTCGGGGCAAGCCCGCCGCCGGGGTTCTTGATGAGGCTGCCCGCCATCACGTCGCACCCGGCTTCGGTCGGCTCGCGCTTTTCGACGAATTCGCCGTAGCAGTTATCCGTAAAGATACATCCCGTAAAGCCCTCTTCGCGGGCAAAGCGGCACATCTCCCCGATTTCGGCGACCGAAAAGGCGTCGCGCAGTTCGTACCCGCGCGAACGCTGGATGTAGAGCATTTTATATTTCTTTTTCTGCAGCGCGTCCGCGACGGCGGGATAATCGAATTTTCCTTCCTCCGTCAGGGGCAGCACGTCGAAGGAAACGCCGAAATCGTGCAACGACCCGTTCCCCTCGCCGAAAATGACCCCCTGTAAGGTGTCATACGGCTGTCCCGAAACGCAGAGCACCCCGTCGCCCGGCCGCAGAATGCCGAAGAGCGCGACGGTCAGAGCATGCGTACCCGAAAGCAGGGCGGGCGACACGACGCCCGCCTCTGCGCCGAAGGCGTCGGCATAGACCTTGCCGAGCGTTTCCCGCCCCGCGTCGCCGTAGCCGTAGCCCGTGGAGGGCAGAAAGTGCATTGCTGCCACGCGGTTGTGCAAAAAGGCTTCCAGCACCTTCTTTTGATTGTAAAAAGCGATGTCGTCCAGGCGGCAAAACGCCGCGGACAGCCCTTCCTCGCTCTCCCGTATCCGTTTTTCTATCTTCTCGTTCATGGCAAAAAATCCTTATCGATCCACCGCAAAGCGGGGAATTTGCGGAAAAACGTCAACTGCCGTTTGGCGTAGTTGCGCGTGTTTTTCTTGATCTTCTCCTGCATCTCTCCTTCCGTCTGTCCCGTGCGCAGCCCCTCGGCGATCTCCTTGTAGCCGATCGCCTGCATGCACTGACAGCCTTCTCCGATCCCGCGGGACAAAAGCCCTTCGACTTCGCCGACCAGTCCGCGCGCAAACATCTCCGCCACGCGGCGGTCGATGCGCCCGTACAGCTCTTCGCGCGGCATATCGATCGCATACGCCTCGTAGGGAAAGCGCGGCGTCCATCCGTCATGCTGTTCGGACTTCTTTTTGCCCGTCAGCTCGTAAATTTCCAACGCGCGGACGACGCGCTTCACATCGTTCTCGTGCAGCTTCGCCGCGCTCTCTTCGTCGCGCTCTTCCAGCAAAGAATGCAGGTAAGCCTTCCCCTTTTCTGCGGCGATCTTTTTGTATTTTTCCCGCACTTCTTCGCTCGCCGCCGCGCCGCCGAGGCTGCGGGCAAAGAGCAGGGACTGCATGTAGAACCCCGTGCCGCCGCAGACGATCGCCGTCTTGCCGCGCGCAAGCACGTCCCGCAAGACGGGCAGCGCCAGGCGCTCGTAATCGCTCGCGGAAAAATTTTCGGTCGGATCCGCCACGTCGATCATGTGATGCGGAATGCCCCGCATCTCCTCCGCCGTCGGCTTCGCCGTGCCGATGTCCAGCCCGCGGTAGACGAGAAGAGCGTCCGCCGAGATGACTTCGCCGTCATATTTTTCCGCCAGGCGGACGGCAAGAGAAGTCTTGCCGCTGGCGGTCGCGCCGCCCACGACGATGACCTTGCCGCTCATACGATCCTCTTGAACATCTTTTCGATCTCGTATTTGGTCAGCCGCACCACGGCGGGGCGGCCGTGCGGACATTTGAGCCCCGCGTTGCCGTCCATATCGGCAAGAAGCGTTTTTACTTCCTCTTCGGTCAGGCGCATCCCGCCCTTAATCGCCGCCTTGCACGCCGCCATGGCGAGCCTGTCGCGCAAAAGGTCGCCCAGCTTGATGCCGCGCAGGCCGGAAATGTCGTGCAGGACGCCGTCAAAAAACTCGTCCAACGAGATAGACTGCAGATCGAGGGGCACGGCGGTCACGGTGAACGTGCAGTCTCCGTCCCCCGCTACTTCAAATCCGATCTCCCGCAGCGCCGGCAGGCAATCTTCGAGGAAAACGGCCTCGGCGGGCGTCACGCGCCGTTCATAGGGCACGAGCATGGGCTGCCGCGCGGTCTCGCGTTTCTCCATCCTGCGCTGCAGACGGTCGAAGATGAGCCGTTCATGCGCCGCATGCTGATCGATGATGTAGGCGTTGTCCCCGCATTCGTACAAAAGGAAGGTGTTGAAGAGATTGCCCTTGTATTCGCAGCGCTCCGTATCGATGCGCATCTGCGCATCCCGTTCCTGCCTGCGCGCCTCTTCCGCCGCCAGGAACTTTTTGTTCTCCTCGAAAAAGTCCTCTGCCTTTTCCGCGGGCGCCTTGACCTCCATCGTATTTTCCTCAAAGAACAGGTCGGCATACGGCTGCCCTTCGGGCTTTCCCGCCGCAGGCGCCCCCTTCCGGCGCACCTCTTCGAAGGGGAGTTCCCCCTCCCCGTCGTCCTCTGCGGGCGCATCGCCGAGGATCTTTGCCTTCGCCGCCTCTATCTCGCTCTTCGCCTGTTCATAGGTAAAGGCGGGCGCATACGGGAAGGCGGGCGCACCGGGCGCGGTCGAAGAAAATGATTTTGCCCCGCCCGGTCTTTCCGTCCGGGGAGCGGAGGGCGCGGTTGATGAAGGAGCAGGTTTGCCGTCTGCATGCACGGAGACGTCAGGCGCAACGTATTCGAGCGCACGGGAATTGCCGTCCAGCACGGAGGAAACCACGCTGTACAGCGCGCCGTAGACGACCTGGTTGTCGGCAAAGCGCACGTCCGCCTTGTTGGGGTGCACGTTGACGTCCACCAGCTCGGGGGACATATCGACGTACAGGACGTAGAAGGGATACTGCCGCTTCATGGCGTAGCTCGCATAGGCATTGGTCAGCGCGGCGGAGATCGTACTGTTGACGATGTACCGCCCGTTCAGAAACATGCTCTGATAGCTGCGGTTGGGCTTGAAAAAATTCTGATTGCCGATATAGCCGTGTATCTTTATGCCGTTCTTTGTCGCGTCGATGTGGTAGGTATCCTTGCGGACGGACGCGCCGTAGACGGACACGAGCGCCTCCTCTTCCCCGCCGCCGAAGGACCGGGCGACAAGGCGGTTATCCGCAAAGTAACGGAAGCGCACCCGGGGGTGGGAAAGAATGAAGCGGTTGACGAAGGTGGAGATGTCCGCCTCTTCCGCCTTGTCCGATTTCAGGAATTTCAGCCGCACGGGCGTGTTGTAAAACAGGTCCTCCACCTCGACCAACGTGCCGTCCGCCCCCGCCGCGCGGACAGGTTCGCCGATCTCCCCGCCGTTGCACTCGATGCGATAGCACTCCGCCCCCGCGCACTTGGAAGTATAGCGCATGCGCGAGACCGCCGAAATGGACGCGACCGCCTCGCCGCGGAAACCGAGTGTGCAGATATTTTCGAGGTCCTGCGCCTTGGAGATCTTGCTCGTGGCGTGCGGCAGAAAGACGCTCTTCAAATCGGCATATTCGATGCCGCCGCCGTTGTCGAGGACGGAGATATAGCTCTTGCCCCCCTTTTCGATGCGGATCTCTATCTCGCTCGCCCCCGCGTCGAGGGCGTTTTCCGTCAATTCCTTGACGACCGAATAGGGACGGTCGACGACTTCGCCCGCCGCGATGCGGTTGTACACGTTGGGGCTTAAAATGTTGATCTTTGCCATGTTCCCTTACGCTCCTGCCGATTGTTCTTCGAGTTCCTTTTCTATATCCGATTTCAGTTCGGAGAGGAGCAGGAGGGCTTGCACGGGCGAAAGCCCGTTGATGTCAGTATCCCGCAGAATGCGCTCCGTGCGGGTAAGCTCCCGCCGCTCCTCTTTCCGTTCCGCCTCTTCCGCAAAATCCATGCCGGAACGATTGACGTCGTTCTTTTCGAGTTTTTTCAATATCTGCCGCGCGCGGTTTGTGACCTCTTTGGGCACGCCCGCGAGCGCCGCGACTTCCACGCCGAAACTCTTGTTGGCGCCGCCCCGCTGTATCTTGCGCAGGAATACGATGCTCCCGCCGATCTCGCGCACGGTCACCTTGTAATTCTTCACGCCCTCCAACCTGCCTTCCAGTTCGGTCAGTTCATGGTAATGCGTCGCAAACAGCGTCTTGGCGCGGGTGTTCCTGGTCAGAAATTCCACGACCGCCCAGGCGATGGACAGCCCGTCGTAAGTGCTTGTCCCCCGCCCCACTTCGTCCAGAACGAGCAAACTGTCCTTCGTGGCGTGCAGGAGAATGGAGGCGACTTCCGTCATCTCCACCATGAAGGTGGATTGGTCGAAAATCAGGTTGTCGCTCGCTCCCACGCGGGTGAATATCCTGTCCGTCAGAGGGACGACGGCGCGCGCCGCGGGCACGAAAGAGCCGAGGTGCGCCATGAGCACGATGAGCGCCGTCTGCCGCATATAGGTGGATTTGCCCGCCATGTTGGGTCCCGTGAGGATCATGGTGCGGTTTTCGCCGCCGTCCATCATCGTGTCGTTGGGCACGAACCGCTCGCGGGAGATCGCCTCCACCACGGGATGCCTGCCCTCGGATATTTTCAGTTCTCCGCCCCGTTCGGCGATTTTCGGGCGGCAGTATTTGTTTTCCTTCGCCACGGTCGCAAAGGCGACCAGACAGTCCAGCGACGCGACCGCACGGGCGATGCTCTTCAATTTCTCGATGTTCCGCCCCAAAATTTCTTTGAGTTCCCCGTAGAGTTGCGCCTCCAAGCGCAAAGCCGTCTCTTCCGCGCCCAAAATCCGCCCCTCCAGCTCTTTGAGCTCCTCGGTGACGAACCGCTCCGCCGTCGCCAGGGTCTGGCGGCGGATATACCGTTCGGGCGCGCGGTCCTTAAAGGAGTTGGGGATCTCGATGTAATAGCCGAACACGCGGTTGAAACCGATTTTCAGCTTGGAAATGCCCGTCGTTTCCCGCTCGCGCTCCTCCATTTCCGCCTTGAGCGCGTTGGAGTTTTCATGCAGGGCGCGCACTTCGTCCAGCTCGGCGCTGTAACCCGCGCGGATATATCCCCCGTCCTTCATGACCGAAGAGGCTTCGGGCGCGATGGCGCGCTCCAGAAGTTCGTAAACTTCCTTCATATCGAAAAGCCCCGCGTCGACGTCCTTCAACACGGCGGAGGAAAAGCCCGAAAGCTGAAATTTGACGGCCGGGACCGCGCGGAGGGAGGAAGCCAGCGCCAAACAGTCCCGCGGCGTCAGGTTGCCGTTGGAAATTTTGCCCGTCAGTCGCTCGACGTCGCGTATCCCCTTGAGTTCGTCGGCGATGCTGAGGCGCACCACCGTCCCGTTTACCAGCTCCTCCACGCCGTCCAGGCGGTATTCGATGGTCTCTTTTTCGCTCAGCGGCGAGAGGATCGTTTCATACATTTTCCTTGCGCCCATCCCCGTCGCCGTCCGGTCGAGGAGCCACAAAAGGGATCCGTATTTCTTATTTTCGGAATTGCTCTTCACGAGCTCGAGGTTGCGGACGGCAATGGGATCGAGGGTCATATACCGCTCGCTGCGGAGCATTTTGACCGAAGTTATGTTCTTCAGCGCATGTTTTTGCGTTTCCCGCAGATACTCTATGAGGGCGCCCGCCGCGCCGAGCGCCGCCGGATGCCCCGCGATACCGAACGCCGCCAAAGACTGCACGCCGAACTGTTCGCAAAGATTTTTCTCGGCATGCTTTTCGTTGAACGCCCAGGCGTAATAGGATGAGAAGGGCGGCAGGATCTTATGCTTCGCCTCTTTGAGTTCCCGCCCCGCAAAGAGCATGTCGTCGTCCGAAACGATCTCCGCCACGGAGAGCTTGACCAGCTGGTCCGCCGTGCGCTGCACGCCGTCCGCGCCCGCGAACTCCGCCGCGCAGAACTCCCCCGTCGTGATGTCCGCCCACGCCGCGCCGCAGACCTCGCCGTGCCTGCAGACGGCGGCGATGAAGTTGTTCTTTTTCTCGTCGAGCATGCTGTCCTCGGTGAGCGTGCCCGCCGAAATGATGCGGATGACGTCCCGTTCGACGAGTTCGGACGCCTTGTTCTTCTGCGAAGGGTCGGATAGCTGTTCGCAGACGGCGATTTTTTCCCCCATTCCGACCAGTTTTGCAATGTAGCCGTCGGCGGCGTGGTACGGGATGCCGCACATGGGCGCGCGCTCGGAAAGCCCGCAGTCCCTGCCCGTCAGGGTCAGGTCCAAAAGGCGGGACACCTTGACCGCGTCGTCGAAGAACATCTCGTAAAAATCGCCCAGGCGATAGAATACGATACAATCCTTGTGCGCCTCTTTGACTTTGAAATAATGCTGCATCATCTGCGAAAGTGCCATACGTTTCCCCTTCTTTGTCTTTATCCTCTGTCCTTCAGCGCGCCCGCACCGCCGTCCCGAAGAGGGATACGCCGTTCGCGCTCTCTATTTTCAGCGTCACGAATTTGCCGATCTCATTCTTTTCGGACGGGAAATACCCCATCCTGCCGTACTCGTCGCGGCCGAAGTACAAATTCCGCTTGGGGTCGAAGTCCTCGCAAAGGATCTCCGTTTCCCGCCCGACGTACCTTGCGCTCTTTTCCCGCGTCAACCCATTGACGACCTCGATGAGCTGCATGATGCGCCGCTTCTGCACGTCCTCGGGGACCGGATCGGGCATCGAAGCCGCCTTCGTCCCCGTGCGGGGGGAATAGACAAAGGTGAACGCCGAGGCAAACCCCACTTCCCGCACCAGTTTTACCGTGGCTTCGAAGTCCTCCTCCGTCTCCCCGGGAAAGCCCACGATGATGTCCGACGTCAGTTCGGCGTCGGGAATGCGCGCTTTGAGCATCTGTACCTTTTCCAGATACTGCCCCGCCGTGTAGCGGCGGTTCATGGCGTGCAGGATGCGGTCGCTGCCGCTCTGCACGGGCAGGTGGACGAGATGGCAGATCCTGCGGTTGCGCGCGATGACGTCCACGAGCTCCTCCGTGAAATCCTTGGGGTGCGAAGTCATGAAACGCACGCGGAAATCTCCCTCGATCTGCGCCACTCTTTCGAGCAGTTCGGGGAAGCGCATGTCCGTCGCGCCGTCGCTGCCGTAGGAGTTGACGTTCTGCCCCAGCAGGGTGATCTCGCGGTACCCCTCCTTCACGAGGGAACGGCATTCTTCCAGAATATTTTCGGGCTTTCTCGACCGCTCCCGCCCGCGGACGTAGGGCACGATGCAGTAACTGCAGAAGTTGTTGCAGCCGTACATGATGTTGACCCAGGCGTTCGGATAGCTGTTCCTGAAAGGCGGATCGTACTCGATCACCGGCCCCGCCTCGCCGCGGAGGGAGACGATCTTCTTTTTGCGCCGGCGGCGCTCCTCGATGAGGTCGCCGAGCTCCTCCAAATTGAGGTTGCCGAACACGATGTCCACAAAGGGAAAGCGCTTTTTCAGAAGTTCCGCCTTGCCCTGTTCCTGCGTCATGCAGCCGCCCACGGCGATGATGAGGTCGGGGTGCTGCCGCTTGAGCTTTTTGAGTTCCCCGATATTGCCGAAGGCGTGATTTTCGGCGTTCTCGCGGATGCAGCAGGTGTTGAAAAGAATAACGTCCGCCTCGCTCTTGTCCTGCGCGGCGACGTACCCTTTGCGGCGCAGGATGCCCGCCATCTTTTCCGATTCGTGCAGGTTCATCTGACAGCCGTATGTTACGATGTAATATTTTTTTACGCTTTCTCCGTTCATGCAAGTCCCGTCGTCGAATATTTTGATGTTATTCTAACATTTTTTTACATTTTTAGCAACCGTTTAATAATAAAATTACTAAAAAAGAAGATACTGTCAATATGAGGATCGTGAAAAAAATAGTGTTGGTCACCCTCGCCGCCCTCTTTGTCGCGGCGGTCGGGTGCATGATATATTACCTGCCGGCGACCGCTTCCGCCTCCCTCAACCCCTCCGCCCTGCATCCCGTCAAAAACAACGTCTCCGTCTACGACGGGGCGGGCGGGCTGATCGCCGAATGTTCCGCTTCGGGCGAAAACGGCACGGAATACGACGCGCTGCCCGCATACACCGTAGACGCCTTTCTTGCGGCGGAGGACAAGCGCTTCTTTTCGCACAAGGGGCTGGATTACAGGCGCATGGCCAAAGCGCTCTGGCGCAACGTGACCACCCTTTCCTTCAAGGAGGGCGCCTCCACCATCTCCCAGCAGCTCGTCAAAAATACGCAGCTCTCCCCCGAAAAGACCATCGACCGAAAACTCAAGGAGATCAAGCTCACCCGACAGCTGGAAAAACGGTATTCCAAAGAAGAGATCCTGGAGATGTACCTGAACACCATCTATTTCGGGCACAACTGCTACGGGCTGGAAAGCGCGGCGCGCTTTTACTTCGGCTGCGCCCCCGAAGAAATGACCGTCGCACAGTCGGCGACGCTGGCGGGAATGGTAAAATCCCCCAATAATTATTCCCCCTTCAAAAATCCCGAAAACTGCCTGGCGCGGCGGAATTTTATTCTGAACGTCATGGAAAAGGAGGGATACATCGACGCAGAAGAGCGGCGGGAAGCCGCGGCGGAAGAGCTGCCCGCAGAGGGACACAGCCGCCGGGGATTTGCCGAAAGCTACTTGAGCGGCGTATTTTCCGAAGCAGAGGAATACATCGGGGAAAATGCCTATGGCGGGCTGAAAATTTACACCTACCTGGACGGCGGACTGCAAAAGAAGCTGGAAGAGTTGTCCTCCATGAGCGAAACGGACAAAAGTTTCTGCGTCATCGGCAACGCCGAACGGGGAGTGAAGGCGTTTTATTCGACCATCGGCAGCGCACCGCGGCTGCCCGCTTCCGCCATCAAGCCCCTCCTGGTCTACGCCCCCGCGCTCGAAGAGAATCTGATCGCGCCCGCCACCCCCGTTTTAGACGAAAAGACGGACTTTTCGGGCTACGCCCCCCGCAATTTCGACGGGGAATACCACGGCTATGTGAGCGCGCGGGAAGCGCTTGCCAAGAGCTACAACGTGCCCGCCGTCAAGATCCTGAACGCCCTGGGCGTGAAAAAAGCCGCCGCATACCTCGAAAAAATGGGACTGCCCGTGGAAAAGGACGACCGTTCCCTTGCCCTGGCGCTCGGCGGCATGAAAAAGGGATACCCGCTGCAGGACATCGCGGCCGCCTACACGACCTTTGCAAACGGCGGGCTGTATGCCCCCGCCGCGTTCGTCCGCAAAATCACGGACGCCAACGGCAACACGATATACGAACGGGCAACAAGCGAACGGCGGGTCTTTGGCGAGGACAGCGTGACCCTGCTGAACGACATGCTTTCGGACGCCGTGCAGGACGGCACGGCGAGAAAACTCAAAAGCGTTTCCGCCGGATACGAATTGTGCGCCAAGACGGGGACGGGCGGCACTGACACGGGCAACACCGACGCCTACTGCATCTCGTATACCGCCGGCGACACCGTGGGCGTATGGCTGGGGAACGCGGACAATACGTCCATGGAAAAGATAACGGGCGGCGGGCTGCCCGCCAACATCAACGCAAAAATCCTGGAAAAACTGTACGCGGAAGCGCCGCCCCCCGCCCTGCAAAGATCCCCCGAGGTCTGCGAATATACCTTGGACAAGACGGAATATGAAAAAAATCACAGGCTCGTGCTCTGCGACCCCAACGCCCCCGTACAGGAAAAGACGGTGCACGACCTCTTCAAAAAAAGCAGCCGCCCGCGGGAACAGTCCACGTTTTTCTCCCGTCCGGCCCTGTCAAATATCGGCATCTCGACGGCATCTGACGGAATTTGCATAGAATTATGTCAAACAGATTACTATGCAATAATTATAAACAGAGAGGATGAATACGGATTTCGGACGGTCTATCAAGGGAAATGCCTCGATCGATTCACAGATACGGATGTCCAACCCGGAAAGACATACACTTATTCCGTCACCCCCTACTACAACGAATTTGTCGGAAAGACTATTCTTTTACCGAAAGTGCGCTTTGCCGGAAGCACAAAGACGGAAAATGCGACTGAAAACGAGATAAAAAGCGATATGATCAATATATTATGTCTGACAGAATACCAGGAAAACGAGGATAAAGGCGGGTATATCCCCCGAGAATGGTGGCGGATGCCGAAACAATGCAGCACGACCGCCCGTGCCGCCCGAACAAACGTCCCTGCCCTTTCAGACACATATATTCTGGAAAGCGGACGTAACGAAAAAAAGGATATCCACCGACAAGCCATCTTCATCGATTGGCTGCGAATATTTTTTCCCTTTCGGCGAAAGCCATTCCCGCTGCGCCTCTCTCCTTAGCCGAAATAAGCCCCTTCCGTTTCTCTTTTTGAAAAATTCCATTCTGCCTCATCGCAGTTTGAGCGACTTATTTTTGAAACAATTTTTTGGATAAAAGCACAGAGAACTCATCCCGCAAGATGAGTTCTCTGTATGACGCAGATATAAAGTCAAATATTATTTTATGCACGGATTTCAAAGAACTGCCGTCCGAAAACTCCCGGTATAAGAATTCCCGTTCCGGAAAACACTTTGCCGCCTGCGGCAGGGTGCGCAAAATTTCCGCCTTGGAGAACGGCGAACGATAGACGATCATCCTTTCCCTCTCCCGCTTTTCCTTAAAAATCGATTTTTTCGACCGTTTTCAACGCTTCTTCGATGAGCCCGTAAACGTCGAGTTTCGCCTCCTCCGCCTCGATATAGTCCAATTTGGGGCGAATGGCGGGGTGGCGAGGCAAAAACACCGTGCAACAGTCCTCGAAGGGCTGAATGGACACGTCATAGGCGTCCATCGCGCGGGAACGCTCGATGATCTCGTTCTTGTCGAAGCCCACGAGCGGGCGCAGAACGGGCAGTTTTTTGACGACCGAATTGGAGGAGGTCATGCCCTCGATGGTCTGCGAGGCGACCTGCCCGAGGCTCTCGCCCGTGATGAGGCACTGGATGCCATGCCGCGACGCAACGATCTCGGCAATGCGGAACATAAAACGGCGCAGCAGCGTGACCATCAGTTCCTCGGCGCACTTGCGGTGGATCTCCTCCTGGATGTGCGTGACGGACACGCAGTAGAGCCGCGTGCCGCAGGTGTACGGCGACAGGATCCTGGCAAGCTCCTCCACCTTCTCCTTTGCCTGCATGTTGGTATACGGATAGGAATGGAAGTGCAGGCAATGGACGTGCATGCCGCGCTTTGCCATCATATAGCCCGCCACGGGCGAATCGATGCCGCCCGAGAGCATCAAGAGCCCCTTGCCCGCCGAACCGACGGGCATGCCGCCCGCACCGTCGAAAAATTCCGAAAAGACGAGCGTCGTGCCGTCCTCGCGCAGGTCGAGATAGACGTAAAAGTCCGGCTCGTGCACGTCCACCGTCAGATCTTTCCGCACGGAGAGCAGTCTGCCGCCGATCTCGCGGGAAACTTCCATGGAATTGAGCGGAAAAGCCTTGTCGGCGCGGTGTGTTTCCACCTTGAAGGAGCCGCTTCCGCGGCAGACGGAGAGCGCGGCGCGGAAAATTTCGTCCATGTCGCTTCTGACCCGCCTGCCCACGCTCATTGTGTGGATGCCAAATACCTTTTTCAGGCGGGAAAGCAACTCTTCGATGTCCTCTTCGGCGAAATCTTCGAGGTAATACCGCCCCGCCGCCGTCGTGAGTCTGTGCGGAATACCTTGGAGCGCCGACTCTATGTTGTTCCTGAATATCCGTTCGAAATAGCCGCGGTTCTTCTTTTTGAGATAGATCTCGGCATAACGGATGATGATGACCGATTTGTTTTCCATCAGAGATCCATCCTTTTTTTGAGTTCGGCGGCGCAGCCGTTCAGAATGTCCGTCGCCGCCGTTATCTCCTCTTGCGTCGTTTCGGACGAAAAGCTCAGCCGCAGCACGCCGTCCGCCTCCGCCTCGCTCCTGCCGCACGCGAGAATGACGCGGGAATACCGCTTTTTGGCATTGGAAGAACAGGCGGAACCCGTGCCGACGATAAGACCGCGATCGTCCAGCAGGTGCAGCAGCGTTTCGCCGCGCAGTCCCGCCGCCGATACGGTGAGAATGTATGGCGAGCCGTCCGCGGGCGAAATGCGGGTGAAAATATCTTTGTCCAGCCCGTCCCAAAGCGTTTCGCGGTAGCCGCGCACGCGCGAAAGATCTTCCGCCAACGCCGAGAATTTATCCTCCGCCGCAAAGCGGAACTGCATGATGCCGAAGGTGTTTTCCGTGCCGCTCCGCTTGCCGTCCTCCTGTCCGCCGCCGTAGACGTGCGGGCGCAGGGCGGCATAAGCTTTTTTGCGCACGAACAGCCCGCCGACCCCCTTCAGCCCGCCGATTTTATGGGCGGAAACCGAATACAGATCGACTGCGGCCCCCATCTTGTAGGGAATTTTGCCGAACGCCTGCACGCCGTCGCTGTGAAATATAACGCGCGGGTTTTTCTTTTTGACCGCCGCCGCGAGGGCGTTGACGTCGTTGACGGCGCCCGTTTCGTTGTTGACGTGGATGACGGAGACGAGGCTCGTCTTTTCGTCCACCAGGGACAGGAGCGCCTCTCCGTTCACGCCGCCGTCCCCGTTCAGGGGCGCGACGCGCAGTTCGACGCCGCGGTTTTTCAGCTCGTTCGCCGCGGCAAAGACCGCCGCGTGCTCGCCGCCCGTGATGACGAGATTGCCCCGCTTTGCAAAGGAGAAGAGCGCCTGATTGTCCGCCTCGCTGCCGCAGGCGGTAAAGACGAAGGACGCCTCGGCGGGAGAAGCGACGCGGGAAATGAAAAACGCGCGCGCCTCTTTGAGGTCGCCGTGCACTTCCAGCCCCTCACGGTAGAGCGCCGAAGGGTTGAACCAGCGTTCCTCTATCCAGCTCATAGCGCGTTTGACCGCCCGTCCGTTCGGACGGGTGGTCGCCGCATTATCGAAATATATCATAGAACCAAAAACTTAAAATTCGATCTTGCCTTCAAAGGTCGTCTTGACGGACCCCATCAGCTCGACGGTGTTGTCCGATTTGTAGTTGACGGTGAGGTCGCCGCCGCGCAGTTTGACCGTGATGCTGGTGTCCCTCCGGCAACAGCCGTTCAGCACGCATGCCACGACGGCCGCCGCCGCGCCCGTGCCGCAAGCCCACGTTTCGCCGTTGCCGCGCTCCCAGACGCGCATCTTGATGGTGACCGGGTTGACCACGCGGATGAACTCGGTGTTGATGCGGTTGGGGAAGTATTCGCTGTGCTCAAAGAGCGGGCCGACCGTTTCGATGTCCACGTCGTCCACCTTGTCGCAGAACACCACGCAGTGCGGGTTGCCGATGTTGACGAGGGTCGCGGCGTACTTCTGCCCGCCGATCTCGATCTCCTTGCCGACGATCTTCTCCTCATCCTTCCAAACGCAGGGAATTTCCGCGCCCCTGAGCCGCACTTCGCCGAGGTTGACGCTCGCCGAACGCACTTTGCCGTTGATGGAATAGAGCCTGACTTCGTTCACGCCGTGTTCGGTCTCGATGCGCACGACATCCTTGTCCTTGGCGATGCCCTTTTCCAGGAGGTATTTTCCGACGCAGCGGATGGAGTTGCCGCCGACGCCGCCCGCCGAACCGTCGCGGTTGTAGATGCTCATTTTCGCGTCCGCGACGTCGGACTTTTCGATGAGCACGATGCCGTCGCCGCCGATGCCGTAGTGGCGGCTGACAAAGTTGATGGCGAGCGATTCGGGACAGGTGATCTTGCCGTCGAAGTTGTTGAAGTAGATATAGTCGTTGCCGCACGCCTGCATCTTGGTGAATTCAAGCTGCAGTTTTTCCTTGCGCAGGTGGTTGATGTCCACCAGCTCGGTATTGTCCTCGGTGAATTTGCTGGCGATGATGTCCCCGAGGGCGTTCGCCGTGTCGAGCGAGGTCAAAACCGTGATGCCGAGCAGAATGGCGTGGTGGTGCAGGCGGATGTAGTCATTGATGGACTCCATGTCCGTCTTGCCCGTATAGATGATGTAGTCGATCTTGTCCTCGTCCATCAGCTTGATGACCGTGTCGGTGGCGGACAGCCTGTCCACGACCGAGACCTGGATGCCGAGCTTGGAGATGACCGCTGCGGTGCCCTTGGTGGCGTAGATGTTGCAGCCCAGGTCGGCGAATTTCTTCGCCACGGAGACGATCTCGAATTTATCCTGCTCGTTGACCGTGATGTACACGCCGACGGGCTTCTTTTTGGTGGGGTGGCACATCTTGAATCCGGCGGAGACGAGTCCCTTGAAGAGCGCCTCCTCCATGGTCTTGCCGATCCCTAAAACTTCGCCCGTGGACTTCATCTGCGGACCGAGCTGGGAATTGACGTCGTTGAGCTTTTCAAAACTGAACACGGGCACCTTGACCGCCACATAGGGAGAATCGGGATAGAGCCCCGTGCCGTAGCCGAGTTTTTTGAGCTTGGCGCCCGCAATGATCTTGGTGGAGAGCTCCACCATGGGCACGCCCGTCACCTTGGAGATGTACGGCACCGTGCGGGAAGCGCGGGGGTTGACCTCGATGACGTACAGGCGGTTGCGGTAGATGAGGTACTGAATGTTGATGAGCCCCTTGGTCTTCAGTTCCAGCGCCAGCTGCGTGGAAACTTCGATGATCTGTCTGAGCATGGCGTCGTCGAGATTGTAGGGCGGGTAGACGGCGATGGAGTCGCCCGAATGCACGCCCGTGCGCTCGATGTGCTGCATGATGCCGGGGATGAGCACGTCCGTGCCGTCGCAGATGGCGTCCACTTCCAGCTCGCTGCCCATGAGGTATTTGTCGCACAGGACGGGGTTCTCGATGCCCTGGGCGAGAATGACGTCCATATAGCGGTTGACGTCGTCGGGCGTGAAGGCGATGGTCATGTTCTGCCCGCCGATGACGTAGGACGGGCGCAGGAGAATGGGATATTCCAGTTCGTCCGCCGCGCGGAACGCCTCTTCCTTGGTCATGACCGTGATGCCCTTCGGGCGGGGAATGCCGTATTTTTCCAGCAGTACGTCGAAGCGTTCCCTGTCCTCGGCGATGTCCACGCTGTCCGCGGGCGTGCCGAGGATACGGATGCCGTGGCTCTGGAAGTAGGCGCAGAGGTTGATGGCCGTCTGCCCGCCGAAGGTGATGATGACGCCGTACGGCTTTTCCACGTCGATGACGTGCTGCACGTCCTCCGCCGTCAGCGGCTCAAAGTACAGCCTGTCCGCCGTGTCGAAGTCGGTGGAGACCGTTTCGGGGTTGTTGTTGATGATGATGACCTCGTACCCGAGCTCTTTCAGCGTCCAGACGCAGTGCACGGAAGAATAGTCGAACTCGATGCCCTGCCCGATGCGGATGGGTCCCGACCCGATGACGATGACCCGCTTTTTGCGGCTCTTTGCCACGAAGGGCTTCGCCTCGTCGTCCTCGTCGTAGGTCGAATAGAAATAGGGCGTCTGCGCCGAGAATTCCGCCGCGCAGGTGTCGACCATTTTGAACGCCGCCCTTTTATGATAGGGTATTTTCTGCCCGGAAAGCGCCTCTATGTCCTTGTCCAGGTAGCTGTACCGCTTGCCCTCTTCGTAGAGCCTGCGCGACAGCACGCCCCTTCTGATGTCTTTGACGGGATATTCCTCCCCGTCGATGAGCACGGAGAGATCGGGGTCGTCCATCTCCTCTTCGGACAGGTTTTCGGCGTATTCGCGGACCGTTTTGAGTTTGTACTCGTAGCGGGCGAGGTTGCGCAGTTTGGAGAGGAACCAGCGGTCGATCTTGGTGATGTCGAAGATCTCGTCGAGCGACACGCCGCGTTTGATGGCCTCGTACACCACAAACAGCCGTTCGTCCGTCTTTTCATGGAGCTTTTGCACGATCTCCTCGGTGGGCAGCGGCATGAATTTCTTGTGGTTCAGTGTCGTCATGGAAATTTCCGCGCCGCGCACCGCCTTCATGATCGCCTGCTCGAAGGTCGAGCCGATCGCCATGACCTCCCCCGTCGCCTTCATGCGCGTGCCCAGCTCGCGCCTGGCGTACAGGAATTTATCGAAGGGCCACTTGGGCAGTTTGACGACGACATAGTCGAGCGCCGGCTCGAAGCAGGCGTACGTCTTGCCCGTGACGTCGTTTTTGATCTCGTCGAGGTTGTAGCCGAGGGCGATCTTGGTTGCCACCTTGGCGATGGGATAGCCCGTCGCCTTGGAGGCGAGCGCCGAGGAGCGGGAAACGCGGGGATTGACCTCGATGACCGAATACTCGAAGCTGTCGGGATTGAGCGCGAACTGGCAGTTGCACCCCCCCTCTATCCCCAATTCGGTGATGATGGCGAGGGACGCCGAGCGGAGCATCTGATATTCCTTGTCCGCCAGCGTGACGGCGGGCGCGATGACGATGGAATCCCCCGTGTGGATGCCGACGGGGTCGAAGTTCTCCATGGAGCAGACGGTGAGCACGTTGCCCGCGCCGTCGCGCAGCACTTCGAACTCTATCTCCTTCCAGCCGCCGATGTACTTTTCGATGAGCACCTGCGTGATGGGCGAGAGCATGAGCCCGTTGTGGGAGATGAGCCGGAGCTCCTCCTCGTCGTGCGCCACGCCGCCGCCCGCGCCGCCGAGCGTGTAGGCAGGACGGACGATGACGGGATAGCCGAGCTTATTTGCGACCGCCACGCACTCGTCCACCGTGTAGGCGATGTCCGAAGGCACGACGGGCTGACGGATCTTCTCCATGGTCTCCTTGAAGAGTTCCCTGTCCTCACTCCTGTCGATGGCGTCGAGCCTGGTGCCGATGAGTTTGACGCCATGCTCGGCGAGGAAGCCCGATTTCGCCAGCTTGCAGCCCATGGTCAGCCCCGTCTGTCCCCCGAGGGAGGCGAGGAGAGAGTCCGGTCTTTCCTTGATGATGATGCGCTTTAAGGTCTCCTCGGTGAGCGGTTCGAGGTATATCTCGTCGGCGAGCGCGCTGTCCGTCATGATGGTGGCGGGGTTGGAGTTGCAGAGAACGACGTTGATGCCCTCGCTCTTCAAGACGCGGCACGCCTGCGCGCCCGCATAGTCGAATTCGGCGGCCTGACCGATGACGATGGGCCCCGACCCGATGACCAATACTTTTTTAATATCACTTCTCTTAGGCATTCCTTTTCTCCTTCTGCTTCTGCATATCGGCTATGAACTTGTCGAACAGGAAATTGGCGTCGTGCGGGCCGCCGCAGGCTTCGGGGTGGAACTGCACGGTGTAGGCGCCGATGTCGTCGTAATCGACCCCTTCGCAGGTGCCGTCGTTGGCGTTGACGAAACTCACCCGCCCTTTGACGCTGTCCGAGATGACCTCGTACCCGTGGTTCTGCGAGGAGATGTATACCCGCCCCGTCGCTGTGTCGCGCACGGGCTGGTTGGAACCGCGGTGCCCGTACTTCATCTTCTTGGTCCTGCCGCCCATGGCGAGCGCAAAAAGCTGGTGCCCCAGGCAGATGCCAAAGATGGGCTTTTTGCCTGCAAGCTTTTTCAGATTTTCGATGACTTCCGTATTCTCTTCGGGGTCGCCCGGCCCGTTGGTGAGCATGATGCCGTCGGGATCGAGGGCGAGCGCCTCCTCCGCCGTATACCGGGAGGGCACGCGGATGACCATGCAATCCCGCTTGACGAGTTCGCGCTCGATGTTCTCCTTGGCGCCGAAATCGTAGAGCACGACTTTATATTTGCCCCCCTCGTTCTGCACTTCGGGCACGGGGACCGTGGTACTCTTCACGGCGTCCGTCACGCGGTACGCCGTCAGTTTTTCAAAATCCTTGAAGGGCTTGGAGGTGATGGCGGCGTTCATGACGCCCGCCTCGCGCACGATCTTGGTGAGTTCGCGCGTGTCGATGCCGTAGACCCCCACGATGCCCTTTGCCTTCAAAAAGGCGTCCAGCGTCTCTTCACAGCGGAAATTGGAGGGCTCGTCGCACTTTTCGCGCACGATGTAGCCGAACACGAAGGACTTGCGGCTTTCAAAATCCTCGGAGATGATGCCGTAATTGCCGATGAGGGGGAAGGTCTGCACGACGATCTGCCCGTAATAGCTGGGATCGGTGAGCGTTTCGATGTAGCCCGTCATGCCCGTCGTAAAGACGAGTTCGCCGATCTTGTCCCCCTTTGCGCCGAAACGGTAGCCCTTGAAAACCTTGCCGTTCTGTAAAGTAACGTATACTCTTTCTTCGCTCATTGTATATGTTCCCGCCTTGTTTTTATTTCATCAGTTTGCAGAGCACGGCCTTCTGCGCGTGCAGCCTGTTTTCCGCCTCGTCGAAGATCTCTTCGGCGTGCGCCTCGAACACGTCGGCCGCGATCTCCTCGCCGCGGTGCGCGGGCAGGCAGTGGAGCACCATGGCATCCGGCTTGGCGACGGACATCAGTTCCGCATTGACCTGATAGCCCCGGAAAGCCTTGGCGCGGACCTCCCTTTCGCCCTCTTCGCCCATCGACGCCCAGACGTCCGTATAGACGACGTCGGCGTCCTTCGCCGCCTCCGCGCAGGAGGTCGTCATGGTGAAGCGGCCCTTGAACTCCTCGCCCTGTGCCCACGCGGTGAGCGCGGCGTCGGGGCGGTATTTTTCGGGGCAGGCGATGGAGAAGGACATCCCCGTTTTGAGCGCGCCCACCATGAGGGAATTCGCCATGTTGTTGCCGTCCCCGATGAAGCACATCTTGAGCCCCTTGAGGCTGCCCTTGTATTCCCGTATGGTCATGAGGTCGGCGAGCACCTGGCAGGGATGGCAGTAGTCGGTGAGCGCGTTGATGACGGGCACCGAGCCGTATTTGGCGAGATCCTCCACCTCCTTTTGGTCAAAGGTGCGGATCATGATGCCGTCGAGGTAGCGCGAGAGCACGCGTGCGGTGTCCTGCACGGGCTCGCCCCTGCCGATCTGCAGGTCGCGGTTGGAGAGAAAGAGCGCATAGCCGCCCAGCTCGTACATGCCGACTTCGAAGGAAACGCGGGTGCGCGTGGAGGATTTCTGAAAGATCATGCCCAGCGTTTTGCCCTTGAGGTATTCCTTGTGTATGCCGTTCTTGCGCTCGTATTTGAGCTGATCGGCAAGATTCAGGACCGAATAGATCTCCTCCGTGGAGAGATCCGCCAACTTCAATAAATGTTTCATTCTTCGATGACCTCACTCAATATTTTCAAACCTTTTTCCAGTTCTTCTTTCGTGATGTTGAGGGGGGGCAGCAGCCTTACTTTGTCGTGCGCCGTCAGGACGAACAGCCCCCTTTCGATGCAGCGCTCGGCGACGGCGCGGGCGGGTTTGTCCGTCCTGACGCCGATCATCAGCCCCATCCCCGAGACCTTGGACACCTTGGAAAGTTTGTTCAGTTCGGTGTAGAGATGCCAGCCCTTGCGGGTGACTTCGCCGAACAACTCGTCGTCCAGCCGCTTTACGATGGCCGCGCCGCCCGCGCAGCACACGGGGTTGCCGCCGAACGTCGAACCGTGGTCGCCGTAGTGAAAGACGTATTCCGTCTTGTCAAAGAACAGGCAGGCGCCGATGGGCAACCCCCCGCCCAACCCCTTCGCCGTGGTGACGAGGTCGGGCTGCACGCCGAACTGCTGATAGGAGTACATCCTGCCCGTCCTGCCGTTGCCCGTCTGCACTTCGTCGACGATGAACAGGATGTCGTGTGCCTTGCAGTACTCTTCCACCTTGCGCACGAAATCGAAATCGAGAAGGTTGACGCCGCTTTCGCCCTGCACGAGCTCCATCATCACCGCCCCCGTCTTATCCGTGACGGCGGAGAGGAAACTGTCATAGTCCGGGTCGAAGGACGGGAACCCTTCGAGGAAGGGCGAAAAATATTTGCGGAAGGCGGGCTGCGCCGTGGCCGAGAGCGCGGCGAGCGTCCTGCCGTGGAAACTGCCGTTCAACACGAGTATTTCATAGCGCTTGCCCTCGCCGTATTTGTCGGCGTTGTACTTCCTTGCCGCCTTGATGGCGCACTCGTTCGCCTCGGCGCCGCTGTTGGAGAAGCAGACCTTTTTGGCGCCGCTCTTTTGGCAGAGGAGTTCGGCAAGTTCGGTCTGCGGCCGGGTGTAGTAGAGGTTGCAGGCGTGCTGCACTTTGTTCAGCTGCGCGGTGACCGCCTCTTTCCACACTTCGTCGTTTATGCCGAAGATGTTCACGCCGATGCCGCTCGTGAAGTCAATGTATTCCTTTCCCGAAAAGTCGGTCAGCGTGGCGCCCTTGCCGTAGGCGATGCCCACCTGAAAGCGCGCGTATGTCGGTTCGATGTATTCTTTGTCCTTATATTTGATCGTCTCAAAATCCATTTTCTATCCGTGATCCTTAATACTTTGATTTCGTTTATATTAGAAAAAGGACTGATATGGTAAAATATCAGTCTTCGTTTACAAACATGGTGCCCATACCGGAATCGGACAGCAATTCCAGCAAAATGGAATGGTTGATCCTGCCGTCGGTGATGAACACACGGTTCACGCCGCGGCGGATGGCCTCTTTGCAGCATTCTATTTTCGGGACCATACCGCCCGAAATGATCCCCTGCTTGACGAGCGAGGGAATGTCCGAAACATATACCTTTTTGATGAGGGTGTTTTCGTCGTCCTTGTTCTCCAAAAGCCCCTTGATGTCCGTCATGAGAATGAGGCTCTCCGCGCCCAGCGCGCCCGCGATGACGGACGCCGCCGTATCGGCGTTGACGTTGTATATCTCCCCGTCCTTGCCGTACCCGACGGTGGAGATGACGGGAATGTAGCCCGCTTCCAGACAGTCGAGAATGATGCCCGGATTGACCTTGACGACCTTGCCGACAAAACCCAGCTTTTCATCCTGCTTTTCGCAGAGGAGCATGTGCCCGTCGATGCCGCACAGCCCGATGGCCTTGGCATCGTTCTGTTGCAGCAGGTTGACGAGCGATTTGTTCACCTTGCCCGCGAGCGCCATTTCCACGTATTCCACGGTCTCTTCGTCGGTGTAGCGCAGTCCGTCGATGAACTTGCTCTCCTTGCCGACCTTTTTCAGAAGGGCGTTGATCTCGGGCCCGCCGCCGTGGACGAGTACGACGTTGATGCCGACCATGCGCAGCATGGTGAGGTCGCGCATGACCGAATTTTTCAGCTCGTCGTTGAGCATGGCGTTGCCGCCGTATTTGATGACCAGGATCTTGTCCTGGTATTTTTTGATGTAGGGCATCGCCTCGATGAGGAACTCTGCCTGTTGCTCCTTGGTGATCATATCTTGTTTGGTCATAATTTTTTTATCCGTACTGTCTCCCGCTCAGGTGCGGTAATCGCCGTTGATCCTGACGTAATCGTAAGTGAGGTCGCAGCCCCAGGCGGTCGCCTTGTAATTCCCCTCGCCGAGATCGATGAGAATGTCGATCTCGTCCTCCGAGAGGATCTTTTTTGCCTCTTCCTCGGAGAAGTCCACCCCTTTGCCGCCGCGGCAGACCTCGATCTCCCCCGCCTTGGAACGGAAGGAAACGCCGATCTTGTCGGGGTCGACGTCCGCGCCCGAATAGCCGACGGCGCACAAAACGCGCCCCCAGTTGGCGTCCGCGCCGAACATCGCCGCCTTCAGAAGGTCGCTGCACACGACAGCTTTCGCCGCGAGTTTGGCGCTCTTTTTGCTCTTCGCGCCCGTCACGCGGCATTCGATGAGCTTGGTCGCCCCTTCGCCGTCCCCCGCGATCTGACGACACATATACGTCGTGACCGCGTGCAGTACTTTGCGGAACTTGCGGAAGTCCGCGCCGTCCTCTTCCACGCGGGCGTTGCCCGCCAGGCCGTTCGCCATCAGGCAGAGGGTGTCGTTGGTGGACGTGTCTCTGTCCACGCTGACCATGTTGAGGGAGTCCTTCACGTCGAGGTCGAGCGCCCTTTGCAGCATGGCGGGAGAGATGGCCGCGTCCGTGCAGACGAACATGAGCATGGTCGCCATATTGGGGCAGATCATGCCGACGCCCTTGCAGATGGCGCCGATATGGCACTCCTTGCCGCCGAGTTCGAAGGCATAGGCGATCTCCTTGGGGACGGTATCCGTCGTCATGATGGCCTCCGCCGCGTCGCGGGAGTGATCGCCGAGCTCCGCTTTGAGGGCGGGCATACCGCTTTGGATGGGTTCCAAAGACAACTTCTGCCCGATGACCCCCGTGGAGGCGACGACCACGTCGCCCGACGGGATGCCCGTATATTCCTCGACGAGTTTTGCCATTCCCTCGGCGATCTCCACGCCGTTCGCGTTGCAGGTGTTGGCGTTGCCGCTGTTGACGATGACCGCCTGCGCATAGCCGTCCGCCACGTTCTTCTGCGTGACGAGGATGGGCGCGCCCTTGACGAGGTTTTTGGTATAGACGCACGCCGTGGCGGCGCGCACGTCGCTCACGATGAGCGCCAAATCTTTTTTGGTCTTGTTCTTGCGTATGCCGCAGTGCACGCCGCTTGCGCGGAATCCCTTTGCCGCGCAGACGCCGCCTTCGATCTGTTTCATGGTCATGTTTGCCTTTCCTTGCCTTCGTTCGATCGTAATTGAAAAATGTCCTTCCGCGGAGCGGAAAATACGTTTACGCGCCTTATTTTACGCGCCTTATTATAAGAGCTTATAAGAGCCCCGTGCTTTCGTCCAGCCCGAGGGCGATGTTCATGTTCTGCACCGCCGCGCCGGAAGCGCCCTTGCCGAGATTGTCGAACCGCGCCGTGAGCAATATCTGTTCGTCGTTGCCGTTGACGAGGATCTCCATCTGATTGGTCCCGTCGAAGGGGTTGGCGGCGATGTAGCCGCTCGGCTCTTCCCCCACCTTCACGAACTTTGCGCCCGCATAGTGTTCCGAAAAGAGTTCCTTGACGTCCGCGGGCGTCACCCGCTTTTCCAAAAGTCCCGCAAAGAGCGGAACGGTGACCGACATGCCGCTGTAATAGTCGCAAATGTACGGGTTGAACACCGGTTTGCGCGTCAAAGCGCACTGCGCGACCATTTCGGGCAGGTGCTTGTGCGAGAGCGTCAGGCCGTATAGGCGGGGCGTTTCGAGGGAGACGTCCCTGTCCGCCCCTTCGTACTGCGCGATGCCCTTCTTGCCGGCGCCCGAATAGCCGCTGACGGCGTGGCAGACGAAGGGATAACCCGCCGCCGCGATCCCCCGCTTTACCAGGGGATAGACGAGGGCGATGAACCCGCTCGCATAACAGCCGGGATTGGCGATGAAACGGGAGGAGGCGATCGCCCTTCGGTGTTCCGCCGAAAGTTCGGGGAAGCCGTATGCCCAGCCCGCCGCCGTGCGGTGCGCCGTGGAGGCGTCGATGACCCTGACCTTGTCGCTCTCGACGAGGGAGACCGATTCCTTCGCCGCCACGTCGGGCAGGCACAGGAATACGACGTCCGCGCCGTTGATCGCTTCTTTGCGGGCGGCGACGTCCTTTCGCTTTTCTTCGGGCAGCGCGATGACGCGCACGTCCTGTCTTTTGCCCAGGCGGTCAAAGATTTGCAGCCCCGTCGTGCCCTCCTTGCCGTCTATGAATACGTTATACATAAAATTTTATTTCAGTTTGCGCGCTTCGAGCATCGCCTTGACTTTGATGGGCAGACCGAAGCAGTTGATGAACCCTTCGGCGTCCTTCTGGCTGTATGCGCCGCCGTCGTCCTCAAAGGTGGCGATGTTCTCGCTGTACAGGGAGTGCGGCGAAGTGACGCCCGCGTTGATGATGTTGCCCTTATAGAGTTTGACCCTGGCGTCGCCCGTGACCGTTTCCTGCGTCTTTTCGACGAACGCCTGCAGGGCTTCCCTGAGGGGGGTGAACCACTGCCCGTCATAGACGATCTCGCCGAACTTGACGGCGACAAGCTGCTTATAGTGCGCGGTCGCCTTGTCGAGGCAGATCATTTCGAGATTCTCGTGCGCCGCGTACAGGATGGAACCGCCGGGGGTCTCGTACACGCCGCGGCTCTTCATGCCGACCAGACGGTTTTCGACCATGTCGACCAAGCCCACGCCGTTTTCGCCGCCGAGCTTGTTGAGTTTTTCCATGAGTTCGACCGCGCCCATCTCCTTGCCGTCGATCGCCGTGGGGATACCCTTTTCAAAGTGAATGGTGACGTAGGTGGGCTTGTCTGGCGCCTGCAGGGGCGACACGCCCATTTCGAGGAAGCCGGGCTTTTCGTACTGCGGCTCGTTGGCGGGGTCCTCGAGGTCGAGGCCCTCGTGGGAGAGATGCCACAGATTCTTATCCTTGGAATAGTTGGTCTCCCGGCTGATCTTCAGGGGGATATTGTGCGCCTCAGCGTAGTCGATCTCCTCGTCGCGACTCTTGATGTTCCAGAT
This sequence comes from uncultured Clostridia bacterium, assembly GCA_964615285.1. Classification (GTDB taxonomy): domain Bacteria; phylum Bacillota; class Clostridia; order Christensenellales; family Borkfalkiaceae; genus RGIG4074. Next base: position 11,023 of record CAZTND010000004.1, on the reverse strand, counting down.
GCGCCAGGGCGCGATGATGGTCATTTCGGGCGCGAACGCCTTGATGGTCAGCTCGAACCGCACCTGATCGTTGCCCTTGCCCGTGCAGCCGTGGCAGATGGCGTCGGCGCCCTCTTTCTTGGCGATCTCAACGATGCGCTTGGCGATGACGGGACGGGCGAACGACGTGCCGAGCAGATATTTATCCTCGTACTTGGCGCCCGCCTGCATGGTGGGATAGATATAGTCCTCGATGAATTCCTTTTTGAGGTCGAGAATGTACAGTTTGGAGGCGCCCGTCTTTTTGGCCTTTTCTTCCAGCCCGTCCAATTCGGTGCCCTGCCCGACGTCCGCCGAAACGGCGATGACTTCGCAGCCGTTGTAGTTCTCTTTCAGCCAGGGGATAATGATGGAAGTATCCAACCCGCCCGAATAAGCCAAAACCACTTTCTTGATCTGTTTTTCCATAATTCTTTACCTCGCAGGTTTTTTATTTTTTCTTTGATCGATCGACCGCGATGCCCCGCTCTTTACCGCTTGCGGCGTGCGGCGCGGCATCTTTTTCTTTTCCGATAAATTATAGCACCGCAGCCGCGCGCTGTCAAGCGAATGAAATCCCTTTTTTATGCAAATTTATCATTTTTTTGAAACGATCAGCGAATATTTTATGCATATATTCAATATTTTATGAATAAATGAATAAAATTGAAAAAATGCGCATAAACGCCGGCCGGCTGCGGACAAGACAAGCGCCGCCCGCAGGCGGCACTGTTTGCGGAAATCGGAATATCCGAAACCGGAATCCCCGTCCCGCGCCCAAACAGCCGAGGGCGCGAACGATCCGAATATAATCCGAAATATAATAATATTTTATTTTTCATTCATACCGAACGCCGCCATATATGAAAGAGGCCGGCGCGCCGGGCGCGCAATCGGATTATTTTTTCTTCGCCGTATAGGCATACGTTCCCAGCGTTTCGCCCGTCGCAACATATTTGCCGTTCGTATAGGCGACGAGCAGCCCGTCGGGCAGCTGCAAAGAGCCGTTCGTCCCGACATATTTTTCATCCGCGATGACGTTGACCACTTCGCCGAAAAAAACGGCGTGCGAACCGAGGTCGATCTGCCGCACCACTTTGCATTCCAACGCCGCGGGGCTCTCCCCGATGTACGGCGCTTTGACGGCGACGCCGGGACATTTGGTGAGATGTGCCCGCGCAAACTTATCCCCGTTCCGCCCGGAGAGCACGCCGCACAGATCGGTGGCTTCCACCAAACTCTTGTCCACCAGATTGACGGTAAATTCCCCCGTCTCCTTGATGATGGGATAGGAATATCTGCCGTACCGGACGGAAATGCTGACCATCGGCGGGTCGGAATTGATCGTCCCCACCCAGGCGAGGGTGATGACGTTGGACCTCTCTTCGTCCCCGCAGGTGACCATCACCACGGGCACAGGCGCAAGCAAAGTAGACGCGTTCAGATTTTTCTTCATTTTTGCTATTCCTCCTTGAAATATTTTTTCCGCTTTATATTTCATCTAAATCTCAAAAAATCAGGCCATTTTTCGGTCTTTTTGGGCGTATTATGTCTGGCATAATACTTCATTTTTCTTTTGAAAACGTGATTTCCGCGCGCATACATTGCCCGCCATCCTTCTTTACGCCGACAATGAGAAAGGCTTCTTCCTGTAAGGGCAAGCGATAAAAAGAGAGCTCGTCCCCTTCAATGCACTGCTCCTCGTAGACGATATGAAAGGAGCGCACGGCACGTTCTTTCAATTCCTCCAAAGAAAAACAATTCATGCAAAAATCCGCATAGCGGGTATTGTTGACGTGCATGTAGTGGTCGCACTCGCTGCCGTATACCTTCATGGCAAACGCCGGCGCCGCCCCCTCGAGACAGGCGGGCCGGATCTTCCACGCCTTGAAATCGATGGTTTTTTTCGGATTATAGCGCGAGTAGTCCTGGTCTTCCAGTGCGGCGGAAGGCAGGAACTTTTTGTTTTTCAGATCGAGCAGGCACCAGCGGGACACCGCGGCGGCGACTTTTTCCCCCGACGAAGAGCACAGTTCGTAATGCCGCTCGAAGACGATGTGTTTCGGCGGCAGGGGCCAGGTCTTCAGGCGCAGTTTTTCGCCGACCGCAATGGGCCGATACACTTCCAGGTAGTTATTGGTGACGATGAACCCCCATCCTTTCGGCCAAAGGAACGAGGAACCGCAGCCGAGTTCGTCGGCGCTGACCCCCGCCGCCTCCTGCATGAAATTCAGAAGGGAGGACAGCTTCAGCCGGTCATAGCAATCGAAGTCGGAATATCGGGTCTCAAATTCCAGATCGCACATGTAAAAATTTTCCATGCTTCCATTATATCGCCCCCGTCGGAAAAAGTCAAGGATCGAAAGACGGGGAACCTTTCAAGGCTATCAAATTTTTATGCTTCCCCCTCTTCTCCCGCCATTTTCCCCTGTTTTATGTCTGACATAATACTGAATTTATTTTTGAAAAATGAATTTTGCGACAAAGCATTGACAAGTATCTTTTTTTATTGTATAATAAAAAAGAATTTCGGGAGTGTACGAAAGCTATGGATAACGAAAAAAGAGAAAACTTCTTCCCCTTCACGGAAGAAACCGACGAAAAGGCATCGACGGGTTTCCCCTTTGCGGACGACGATGACGAACCCGTTGAGGGTGCGATAACGGGCGGCGCGGGCGAAGAGACGGACATCGTTTTTTCCGCCGAGCGCGACGAAGCGGACGCCCCTGCCGCTTTCCCCGACACCCGCGCATATGCGATCGGCGAAAGCGCAGCCGGGGAAAGTTCCGTCGAGACCGCGCCCGCCGCGGAAACCGCCGGGCACGCGCCCGACCCCGCCGACGGGCAGGAACCCGCAACGGAAGAGCCCTCGGGCGACAGCGGCGCCGAAGAAGCCAAAATCCCCGCCGAAGATGAAGCCGATGCGGACGCAGACGAGGAAGAACCCGACGCAGACGCAGATGAGGACGCAGGTGAAGAGGTCTACGACACGGCTGACAGCGCAGAAGAGAACGGCAGACCGGACGCCGAAAAACCCAAGAAAAATTCCATCAGTTCCGATCTCATCCGCGGGCACATCAACACCATCATTCTGCGCACCCTGTACGAGGGCGATCGCTACGGCTACGACATCATCAGCGAGATCGAAAAAAAATCGCACGGGCAGTACACTCTGAAACAGCCCACTCTTTACAGCGCGCTCAAAAGGCTGGAATCGCAGGGATACGTCAAATCTTACTGGGGCGGCGTTTCCAACGGCGGCAGGCGGCGGTACTTTTCCCTGACCGAATCGGGCAGGGCGATCGCCGAACAGAACCAGGCGGAATGGGAATATTCCCGCACCATCATCGACAGTCTGATCTCCGAGAACGATTTTGACTTTTCCAATCCGCCGCCCGAAAAACTCGATTTCCGCATCCTGCGCCAGGCGACTTCCCGCACGCCCATCGTGGAAGAGGAATTTGCCGAACCTTATTCCGTCCTCATCTCCGACGCACGGGAAAGCCGGCCCATCGCCGCGGAAACGACAGCGAGCGCCGAAACAACCGAGACCGCAGAACCCGCGGAAGCGGAAAGCGGCGCACCGATAACGGGATCCGCCGCCGAAACCGAACCCACGGCCGAACCCAAAGCTGAAACTGAAAACGAAACGGAAACGACGGCCGAACCGGTCGCCGAAGCCGAAAAGACGGAAGCGGAGGACGCGGCGGCCTTTGCCGTAGCAACTCCGGACGCATCTGCCGCGGCGGCAGACGAAGCGGTAATATCCGCAGAAAATGCGGAAACACCGACGGCGGAGGCGGCAGAAAACGGTGCGGTCCCCGAAGAGACGGAAACGGCCGTTCCGACCGGATCGGACGCGGCGGCAGATTTCATTCTGCCCCGTCCCATGCCGCCCGGCTATTCCGCACACTCTGAAAATATTTCGGTAGAAACGCAGAGCGGACCGACCGCGGCAGAGGAGATCCCCGTCGTTCCGCCGCCCTTCGAGCAAACGGAATATCCCGCTCCCCCGGAGCCTCCTGCCCCGGTGCAGGGCGAACCGAGAGCGGAGGACGCCCCCATCCTGCCGCAGCGCATGCCCTTGGGATTTGCCGTCCCTCCGGCTCCCGAAGCGGCGCAAAACGGGCCGGTCGCAGCGGAGGAAGCCCCTGCGCAACCGTACCTCGCGCCCCAGGATCCGGGATATACCGTCCCGCAGCCCCCCGTCGGACCGACGCAGAACGAGAGCGTGCCGCAAAATGTTTATACCGGCAGCGCCTACCCGGCCGGCAACCTGTACTCCATGCCCGCCCGGCCGCCCCAACCGATGCAGGCACAGCCGCTGCCACAGGCACAGCCGCAAAACGCGGCGTCAAATCTCTACGGCGGAAGCGAACGGAGCGCAGACACCCCGGAGGAATACCGCGGACAGGCGGACAAACGGTCCATTCCGCCCCTCTACATTTCCCGCACGGACGAAGAACGCAATTACAAAGAGATCGTTTCGCGCATTTACCGCGCGGGATTCAAAAAACACGAAACGCCGTCCTTCCGTGAAACGCCGCCCCCGCCGCAGGCGGAAGCGGAGACGGCAACGGTCGGCGAAGAATATCGCATGAACGGCCCCGCACAGGCGGAAAATTATGCGCGGTCGGAAGAACCCGCCGTAAAATACAACGAAGCCGCCTACGAGCCTACCCGGCCCCTGACGCCCGGCAGGATCGATTTTCAGGACATCGAAGAACAGGCGCGCTACGACGGTCTCCGCGTGTGGACGGCCGGCGGCGCGGCGCAGAAACGGGAAATGCCCGAAGATTTCTTCAACAAGGGTCTGGCACTTCTGCGGGCGAGCCTGCTGTTTTTTGCCGTCGCCATCGTTGAAACGGTGATCGCCGCCGTGTTCCGGGGACAGCTCGGCCTCGGCGTCGGATACCTGGTCACGATGCTGGTCTGCGCGCTCCTTCCGCCCGCCGTATGCGCGGTGCTGTATTTTGCAAAATTCCAGCCCTGCTGCAGACGATTGAAGAACAATTCTTCCATCTATAACGGCATCGTGGCTTTCCTTGCCGCGTTCATACTGCTGGTCGCGATCGACCTGATCGCAGACGTCAATCTGACGGACGCCGTTACGGTCGTCAAATTCATCGTCATCCCCTTCGTCTATCTATTGAACATCATCGTGTTCGCCGTCGCCTATTATTTCCTTTCGAGGAGCAAGGTATAACAAGACATGAAAAAATGCCCTGTCGGACTTCTTTACCGACGGGCATTTTTTTATAGGCTTTTTTCAATGATGTTCCTTCCACATGCATTCGCCGACCGTCATGTCGGTGAACACGGCGCGGAAGGAGGAATTTTCGGGGCTGCAGGCATAGACGCCGAAGGCTATCTCCCCCGCGCCCGCGTGCAAACGGCAGATGCGCATCTGGCGGAAAATTTTTCCGTCCTCGCTGCACTCCACGCAGAAGTCCGGGCCGCGGCGGGAGAGGCGGTACCACATCTCACTGACGGATGCGGGGATGTCCGTCGTCGCCCAATCGGAATATCCGCCGTTGGTCACCACGCTGCCGAGCCGCTGGAATTTGTCGTTCTCATACTCCGAAGAGGCCTTCAGCCAATTTTCGCCGTCCTGATAGACCGCCACGCCGCATTGGTCGAAGCGGGTCTTGCCCTGAAACGCCGTCCGGACGGTGAACGAAAAATACTGCTCGGAAGTCTTTGTCAAAAGCAGGGGCGCGTTGTCGTTGCAAAAGCCGTAATACGTCCGCTGCCAGAGGTCGGTGTGCGGCTCGGTGACGATCTCCGCTCGGTCCGCGCCGATGAAAAATTCCTTGGGCCGCCTGACCCAAAACAATTCTCCCTTCAAAAATTCCATTGTTCTCCTCTCCTTGCCTTCTTTATTATATCGACAGCGGCACGACGGTCGAAGTGATCTTATCCCCGTTGATGACCAGATAGGCATAGCTCGGGGCAGACGTATACAGCCCCGCACAACCGGGGTTGAGCAGCAAAACGCCGTCCTGTTCCTCGGCGGAAGCGATGTGCGTGTGCCCGTAGAGCGCAATGCGCGCGCCGCGGCGCGCCGCCTCCGAACGCAGTTTCGCAAGGTCGGACTTGACCCCGTAGGCGTGCCCGTGGCAGGCAAATATCTTTACGCCTTCCACTTGGATCTCCCACTCGTCCCGCGCGTAGGGCGCGGAAAAATCGCAATTGCCGCGGCAGACGAAGGTCTTGTCGGGAAATGCCGTGTACACCTGCGCCATATCCCGGTTGCCGTCCCCGAGGTGGATGATGCAATCGTTTTCGGCAAAGAGCGGAAACAGTTTTTCGATCGCCGCGCGGTGACCGTGCGTGTCCGAAAGCACAATGACTGTCTTCATGCCATAGCTCCTCCCGCCAATTTTTTCAATGCCGTCAGGGCGCGGAAGCGGTGCGAAACGGCGTTCTTCTCCGCCGCCGTCGCCTCGCCGAAGGACTTTTGCAGGTCGTCGCTGAAAAAGACGGGGTCATAGCCGAAGCCGCCCTCCCCGTGCTCCTCCGTCAAAATGCTGCCGTGCGTCCTGCCCGTCGCCACGAGCGTTTCGCCGCCGGGCACCGCCAGAGCCGCCGCGCATTCAAAATACGCCGCGCGGTCTAAGACCCCCTCCAGATTTTTGAGAAGCAGCGCGCGGTTCTTTTTGTCGTTGCCGTGCTCGCCCGCATAGCGCGCGCTGTACACGCCGGGCGCGCCGCCGAGCGCGGGAACGCAGATGCCGCTGTCATCCGCCAGCACGGGCAGCCCCAGCGCCCTGCAGGCCGTTTCCGCCTTGATGACGGCGTTCTCCGCGAAGGTCTTGCCCGTCTCCTCGGCTTCCCCCGCAAACCCCGCCTGTTTTTGAGAGATCACCTCGTATTGCGGAAAAATTTCCGCGATCTCTTTGAGTTTATGCGCGTTGCCCGTGGCAACGACCAACGTCTTTTTCTTGGAAAGATCCATTTTTTCTCCTTGTCTCCGTTTTGTGTCGTTTATTTCGATTCCGCCGCCTTGAAGTTGTAGACGGGCTTTATGACGCGTTCGATCTCCACCGTGGGAGAGATCAGGCCGACGATCTCCCGCATGGGCTTATACGCCATCGGCGATTCGTCGAGCGTCGACCGGTTTGCCGTCGTCGTATAAATGCCCTGCATGCTCTCCTGAAATTCTTCGACCGTGAACAGTTCCCTTGCCTCGCTGCGGCGGCAGGCCCTGCCCGCGCCGTGCGGCGCCGAAAAGTTCCAGTCCTCGTTGCCCTTCCCGACGGCGATCAGACAGCCGTCGCGCATGTTCATGGGAATGAGCACGCGCTGCCCCTTATGCGCGGGAACGGCGCCTTTTCGGACGATGTTATCGGCATCGATGAAATTATGCACCGTTTCAAAGTCCGAATACCGATAAATTTTCAGGAATTTCAGAATTTCCTCCGCCATTTTGCGGCGGTTGAGAGAGGCAAACTGCTGACAGAGCCGCAGGTCGTCGAGATACGCCCGCATCTCTTCCCCCTCCAGGTAGCAAAGCTCGGCGGGGATCTTTGTCCTGTGGGCATATTTTGCCGTCACCGCATCGACGGCGGCGGGAATCTCGCCCTGCCTGCCCGCCGCTTTCAGTTCTTCGGTGACCCGCTTCCGCTCGTCCTGCGCGCAGGACTTACAGCTTTCGACCGCCATTTTCTGATAAATTTTTGCCACCTGCAGTCCGAGATTGCGCGAACCGCTGTGAATGATCGTCCAGCGCGGACAACGAAAACTCCGCCCTGCCGATCTCCGCCGTGTACATGCCGCAACCGAGGTCGACGCCCGGCACATTGGGGATCATTTTATCCCCCGCCGTGGCGGTAAACCCGACGACGCAGCCCGTGCCGTAATGCACGTCGGGCATGATGCGCACCTTTGCGCCCGCGAATGCGGGCTGCTCCAAAAGGGTGTATATCTGATGCACCGCCTCCGGCTCGATGTTTTCGGTAAAAATTTTCAAATCGTACCGCATGGCGGGCCTCCTTTTCGCAGCGGTTTTTCCCCGCTTACGCCTCTTCGCCGTCGGCGTCGATGCTCGTGAACGCAAATTTTCCGACGTCGAACAGACCCGTATCCAGCAATTTGAGTGCAGGCACGACCGCGAGGGACAAAAACGCCAACGACAGGAAGGCATCCAGATCCCGATGCACGCCCATGGCGTACGCCTTTTGCATCAGGCGTTCGGAACTTTCGATGAACGTTTCGGCGCTTTCGGCACTCATCACTCCGCCGATCTCGAGGGGCACGCCGTCGCATTCGCCCTTCCGCACGACGACCATGCCGCCGCCCATCTTTGCCAGCTCGTTGGCAGCGATCGCCATGTCCTCATTGTCGTCGCCGAGCAGGATGATGTTGTGCGAATCGTGCGACACGGTGATGCCGAGGCACCCGCCGCGAAAGCCGTACCCTTCCAAAAGCCCCCTGCCGATGTTGCCCGTGCCCTTGTGCCGCTCGACGACCGCCAACTTCAAAAGGCCGTCCTGCAATACCACGTCGCCGTCCCTGCTTTCCACCGCGCGCACGGCGCATTCGGTGACGATGGTGCCGGGGCGGACGCGGATGACCCGCGCCTTCCTGCCCCGCAGGGACAGGCGAAAATCTTCCGCACGCATCTCTTCGGGCAGATGCACGGTGTGCAGGACGGACGGCGGGAGATAATGTTTCGCCGCAAAGAGCGGCTTTCCGTTTTCCGCGACGAGCTTGCCGTCCTTGAATACGTACCGCGCGTTGAAATTTTTCAGATCGTCCACGACGACCAGGTCGGCAAAATAACCGGGCGCGATGCCGCCCCGCCCCTGCAGGCCGTAGCACTCTGCCGCGTTGAGGGTCGCCAAAATGACGGCGCGCACGGGGTCGAACCCGCTGCCCGCAAGCGTGCGCAGGGCGTCGTCGATGTGTCCCTTGTTTTTCAGGTCGGCGGCGTGGCGGTCGTCCGTGCAGAGGAGAAAACGGCGGAAATTTTTGTCGTTGACCGCCTGCGCGTTGGCGACGAGATTGCGCGTCGTCGAGCCGTGCCTGAGGTGGCAGTACATGCCGCGCGATACCTTTTCCGCCGCCTCTGCGGGCGTCACGCATTCGTGATCGGTGGCAATGCCCGCCGCGATGTAGGCATTCAGAGCCTTCCCCGTCAGGCCGGGCGCGTGCCCGTCCACGATCTTGCCGAGAGTTGCCGCCGCCTGCAATTTTGCCAGCGCCTCCCCGTCGGCATTTACGACGCCGGGATAGTTCATGAATTCACCCAGCCCGAGGATCTCCCCGCGGCCGATGTTCTCTTCGATCTCTTTGGCGCCCAACACCGCGCCGCTCGTTTCAAAGGGCGTGGCGGGCACGCAGGAAGGCAGCATGATGTGCACGTCCAGCGACAGGTTTTCCGATGCCTTTCTGATATAATCGACGCCTGCCATGCCGCAGACGTTGACGATCTCGTGCGGGTCGGCGATGACGGCCGTCGTGCCGCGCGGCACGACGAGGCGGGCAAATTCTTCGGGCGAAAGCTGGGAACTTTCGATGTGTACGTGCCCGTCGATGAGCCCCGGCAGGACGACCATGCCGGCAATGTCGAACTCCTCTTCCCCTGCATAATCGCCGACGCCCGCGATGCGGCCGCCGACGACGGCAATGTCGCCCTTTGCGACCTCGCCCGTGAATACGTTGACATACGAGCCGTTTTTGAGGACGACGTCCGCCTTGATGCGGCCTGCCGCCCCATCGATCAGACGTTTGAGCATATGATTCCCCTCCGGTTCTTTATGATTTTTCCG
>CAZTND010000004.1:0-1132 GCA_964615285.1 uncultured Clostridia bacterium | reverse complement strand
TTTTCCGGCGCCTTGTCCCCCGCCGGGACATCGATTTCCCGCCGCATGCGCAGGGAATTGAGCACCGCGAGGAACATGACCCCGACGTCGGCGAACACCGCCAGCGCCGGCGGCAGCACGCCCGCCGCGGCGAGCCGAAGGACGTCCGCCCCGCCAACCGCACCCCTCCCCCTTCCGCCGAACGAGCGTCAAGCCTCTTCCGCCGGCTCTTTCTTCTCGTCGAAGAGCTTGATGAATTCGCGCAGGGCATAGGGCACGGGCACCCCTTTGGGCAGCGCCATGCCCACCGAACGGACGGGCAGGGCAGGATCGGTCCTGACCTCAAAAAGGGACTGCTTTTCCACCAGCTCCCGCTCGGCATATTCGCGCGGGATACAGCCGATGCCCATGCCCTTTTTTGCCAGCCGCTTCATGAGATCCCAGCTGCTGACCTCGATGTCCGGGCGAAAGTCCACGCCCATGCTTTTCGCAAAGTTGGTGATCGCCCGGCGCGCCACCGTGGACGGATCCATCAGCAGCAGGGGATATTTTTCCAGCTCGCGCAGGGGCACGACCTTGTTTTTCAGCTCCGCAAAGTGCTCGTTGGCGACGAACACGTCGTTGAGATACATGACGTTGGAGGAGATGACGATGCCGTCGTCCTCCCTGATGGGCAGGTTCAGAAAACCGATGTCGCACTTGTTTGTCTTGAGCTGCTCGACCGTCTTGGGCGAAATGTCCGAAAGCAGTTCGAATTTGACCGCGGGGAATTTTTCATGGTACTCGACCAGCTTTCCCGCGAGAAAATATTCGAAAATGGTGTCCGACGCGCCGATGCGGATGACGCCCGTCGCCGTGTTTTTGAGCTCCATGAGCTTGTTCTCCGCCTCGTCCAGAAGCTCGAGTGCCTCTTCCACCTCCCGGATGATCTGCGCGCCGCCGTGCACGGACAGTTCCATGCCCTTGTGCGTGCGATTGAAGAGCGTGGTGCCCAGCTGGCTCTCCAGCTGCTTGATCGCCTGGGAAACGGCGGGCTGGGAAATGTACAGCTCCTCCGCCGCCTTGGTCAGGCTGCCGCACTTGGCGACCTTGCAAAATACCCTGTAAAGATCCAGATTGACCATCCTTTCGTTCCTCTCTCTATCCTTAATTC
>CAZTND010000003.1:9648-51304 GCA_964615285.1 uncultured Clostridia bacterium | reverse complement strand
ACGCCGTTTTTGCGCAGCAATTCGCGCGCCGTTTCGACGCTGTCCGTGCCCGTCGCGTTTTTGACGGGCGCAAATTCCCTCCCGCGCTCGACTTCAAAGGGCAGACAGGTCTCCATCAGGCGCACCATGTCCAGAATGAGCGTTTCAAACTTATAGGCGTTGGGCGCGGCGGGATGCACTTTTTGCCCCGCCCCGTCCACATACGCCACTTTCTTTTCGACGACGTGCACGGGAATTTTGCAATCGAGGACCGAGACCGCCTTATTTACGTTGAAAAGGTAATTCAAGATGACACCGTAGAGATATGCCAGATCCCCCTTTTCGTCCCGCAGACATGCCATTTCCTCGGTCATTTCATAATATTCGATGATATTCGGCCGCCCGTCCTGTAAACACAGGACGCCCACCCGCTCGTGCGGGTCGGCCTTACAGACGACCTTGGCGCCGCAGTTGCAGCCGCTTGCAATGGTCGCGCCGACGAACACGGGATCGGCAATGCGCTGCAAAACGTTGTCCACGGCATAGGCGTTCAGCCATTCGATGCCGCGGCGGGAAACGTCCTCCAAAAGCCCGCACTTCCGCATGGAGGAGAGCCAGCCGCCGTTGCCGTTGGGCGAGAGCGCAAGCGCGCCCTTTTCCGCCAGCAGAACCTTGCCCTGTCCGTCCACGGCGGGCGCCATCTCCTGCACAAAGAACTGCACATATTCGGCCGGATAGGAAAAATAACCGTGCTCCTTCCAGAATGCGACTGTGGCGTCGTGGTTGAGGTCGCTGGTCATGATGTAGAGGGGCACATAGGCGCCGCACGCCGCAACGACTTCCAGCAGATTTTTCACCTGCTGTTCAAAGATATACAGGGGTCTGGTGACGCCGATATTGAAGGCGCCCTTGGGCCCGTCAAAGCCGAGGCGTGTCCCCTGCCCGCCTGCAAGCAGCACCGCGCCCACTTTGCCCGCGCGGATCGCCTCTTTGCCGACGGCATAGAATTCGTCTTTCCTCTTTTCGATGTCGGGGAGGCGCAGCCCCTTGATGGGCTCCGTCCGCCCCGCTCCGTCCAATTTTTCATGATGGAAAAACTGACCGACGACCGAAAAATCGGTACTCTCTATCTGTTGCAGGAGGGTCGCCCGCTCCGTTTCGTTCAGCTCGTTCCAAAACCGCAGCAACTGTTCCTGCGAAATGCTCTTCAGGTATTCTTCCGCCTGCGCGTAGGTCATTATATTTTTTCTCCTGTTTTGATTTGGGATTATTATAACTTTTTTAGAAAACGATGTCAAGAAAAAAAGTGCGGCATTGACGCTGCACCTTCGATTTCACAGATGAACGGATGCTCCCCGCAAACCTTCCGCGGGATCAATTGAATTTTGCGCTCACTTTGTCGACTTCGCTGACGGTGCCGTTCGCCCGTGTCCTTGCCGCCCGCGGGAATGACGATCTCCCCGTCCGGGTCGCCCTTCTTTTTGTCCCCCGTATAGCGCAACCACACGGCGTCGTCGTTCAGCTCGTTGCAGATGCGGCAGACGTCGGCATACGCTTCCGGCTTGAAGGAAACGATCTTCCACACGCACAGGCCGATCGCCCGGCAGTCCTTGTAAAAGAGAAAAGTGAACGTAAGATTTTTGAAATGATTTCCGGAAAAATTTTCGGAGCGCCCTTCGGCATGTCTTGTTCTTTCCCTTTCAGGCGGAAAGTTTTTCCAGCTCGTCCACGACGTCCTGCACCGTTTTGATGCGTTCAAAGGACTCTTCGGGCAGCTTTACGCCGTACTCGTCTTCGAGGCTCATCAGCATTTCCACCACGTCGATGGAATCGGCGCCCAGATCGGCGGCGATGTTGTCGGTGGGTTTGATGGATTCTGCGGGAATATTGAGCTGTTCCGCCAAAAGTTTGCATACTTTTTCAAACATAAGATCGATTTCTCCCTTAACTTTGATTTTTTATTCCTGCCTTATATTGTAATACATTTGCCGCCGATTGTCAACGGATTGCGGACAAATTTCACCGTCTTTTCAGCAAAAGCAGCTCTTCTTTCTGCGCCGCGGACAGGCGGAAACTCTCCCGCGCCTTCTGTATCGCCTTGTTGTGCGTGCGCCTGTCCAGACGTTCCTCCTTCAAAAACGCAACGCCCGCTGCATAAAACTTTACCAGCACCTCGGCGAGCAGCCACGCCGCGCCCATGTGCGTGTAATAGGGCGCCGTATCGCACTTTTGCAGGCTGTCAAAGACCAGCGGCAGATATGACTCCTCCATATAAAAAGAGAGCAGCGTGACGAGGGCAAACCTTTGAGAAAACTCGCCGCCCGCAAGGTATTTTTCTATGTACGGGATAAACTCCTCGCGGTGTTTTGCCAGACATTTCGGCGCGAAGGTGTCGCAGAGCGCCCAATTTTCGATGGCGTTCACGCAGGCGTCCAGCACGGCAAGAAGATCTTCCCGGGGCAGCAGCGCGGCGGCGTTCAGCTTGACGAACGTCACTTCGTAATACTCGTCGGGAAAGGCGAGGAGTTCCTGCCACGCCCCGCGGTATTTTTTGACGAGCCGGCGCAAGACGGGCGTCCGCACGCCGATGACCTTCTGCGCACGGGGATTGACGATCTTTTCCTGAAATTCCGCAAATTTTTCGTCGCGCAGGGCAAACAGTTCAGCGACCAATTCCGAATACTGCATCCAAAGCCTCCTTCCATATCTCATAGCGGTAACGGGGATTGGCGGGCGAGGTGGAGGGCATGACGAAATACGGCACGCCGCAGTCTTTGTACCCCTCCTCGAACACCGACAGGGCGCGCTTGCCGTTGAGCAATATGCGCTCGATCTTCGCCCCCTGCAGCACTTCCTCGATGCGGGCGGGCGTATAGTTGACGATGCTGTCGTCCTTGGACCCGACCACGTCGCAGGACATGACGACGTCCCAAAGCGCCACCCCGTGCCCCAGCACAAACGCCTTCTTTTCCGCCGTCGTTTGGGGCATGGGTTCGCCGAAATAGCCGCTCAGCATTTTCCAGAAACGGTTCTGCGGATGCCCGTAATAAAAGGAAACGAGACGGCTTTTGACGGAGGGAAAACTGCCGAGGATGAGCACACGGCTGTTTTCGTCGAACACGGGCGGGAACCCCTCCGCGTGGGTATAACCGTCCTTCACCGCCGCCATATCAGAGAGGCAGGGGCCCTTTCACGTCCCCCACCGCGGCAACGCCGCGCTTGTCCGCCCCGAACGTTTCGGCGAGCGCCTGCATGACGTCGTCGAGCGTGACGGCGTCGTACCGCGCCTGCTGCGCCTCGAAACTGTCGATGCGGCCGTCGTGCAGGAGATTCCGCCCGTACCAAAGCATCTGCGAGGACGTGCTTTCCTGCGAAAAGATGCCCCCCGAACGGATCTGTTCCCGCGCGCGGGAAAATTCCGCCCTGGTGATCCCCTCTTTCAATGCCTGTCCGATCACGCCGCCGATGGCGTCGTATGCCATCTGCGTGTTTTTGGGATTGACGCCCGCATACACCGTGAAATGACCGCACTCGCGGTAAAACGACCCGTAAGAATAGACGGAATAGGCAAGGCCGAGCTTTTCGCGCACTTCCTGGAAGAGCCGGGAGCTCATGCCGCTGCCGATGACGGTATTCATGATCTGCACGGCCTCCAGGCGCTTGTCCGTGCGGCACACGCCCGGATAGGCGACGGCGAGGTGCACCTGCTCTATCTTCTTGTTCTTGAACAGGCTGCGGCGGGGGGAAAGGACAGACTTGTCCCGCGGGCGGAACTTGCCCCCCTCCATGCCGCCGAAATATTTTTCGGTCATTTCCTTCGCCTTATCGAAGGAAATGGCGCCCGCAAAGCTGACGACGATGTTCTCGGGCCGATAGAAACGGGATTTATAGGCATCCACGGCGGCCTTTGTGAATCCGCGCACATTCTCGGCGGGGCCGAGGATGTTCCGCCCGTATCCCTCTTCGCCGTAAACGGCGTGCGCCAACACGTCCAGGCAGAGGTCCTCGGGCGTGTCCTCGTTCATGGAGATCTCCTCGCAGATGACCTCCTTTTCCCGCACCGCCTCCTCTTCGGGAAAGGTGGAATGCAGAAAGAGGTCGGCAAGGAGCGAAAAGGCCTCTTCGGCGTGCGACGTGATGGCCTTGGAATAGTAACAGGTCATGTCCTTGCCCGTGAAGGCGTTGACCTGCGCACCGATGTTGTCGAAGGCGTCCGAAATTTCCCGCGCGTTGCGCGCCGTCGTTCCCTTAAACTGCATGTGCTCGATATAGTGGGAAATGCCGTCCTCCTGCGCCGTTTCATACGCGGCGCCCGCGCCGACCAGAATGCCCATGGAGACGGACAGCAGTCCGTCCATGCGGCGCACGACCATTCTCAATCCGTTTTCGAAAGTATGATGTCTGACCATAAGCGAAAAAAATTATCCTCCGTATGTAAGGTTTTCCGTCGCCGTGACGGCGCGAAAACCGTTCTCCCGATAGTGTTGCAATATCCGCGGCAATGCCCTGACCGTTTCGGGCATGGGGTGCATGAGCACGAACTCCCCGCCGCTCACCCCCTGCGTGGCGCGCTCATAGCAGAGCTGCGCATCCTTATCCCGCCAGTCAACAGTATCCTTGCTCCACAGAATGACCTTCATGCCGAGGTCGCTGCAGACCTGCACGGTCGTCTCGTTGTAGGCGCCCGAGGGCGGGGCAAACAGTTCTGCTTCCACGCCCGTTGCCAGCAGGATGAGTCGGCGCGAAAGGTTGATCTCCTCCGCCGTCTCCTCATACGTCAGCGTCGTGCAGTCCTTGTGAAAATAACCGTGGCTGCCGACCTCGTGCCCGCGGGATACGATCTCTTTCAGACATTCCACGTTGTCATCCGCCCACGCGCCGCCGATGAAAAAGGTGGCCCTGGCGTCGTATTCGTCCAGAATGTCCAGCATGCTGTACACCTCTTCGGTGCCCCAGTAGACGTTGACGAGGAGGGAAACGCAGTCGCTGTCCTCCGTCCCGCGGCGGTACACCCCGTCCCCCGCCACGGTCGCCACCGAAACGGGATACAGGCAGACCGCGGCAATGAAGAGCGCGATGAAGAAAAGCGCCAGGTTGGATGCGGCGAACAGCTTTCTTCTTTCCGTTTTTTTCTTTCTCTGCGACAAGATTAGTTTACCTCAAAAAGGGAATACATATTATTTGTATTCGCACATATCGGTAAACTTTCCCGAAAAACCTGCAATTTTAACCCCGCCATTCCGAAACGGGCGACCGTCCGTCAAACGTACGGCGGGAACAGATTCATTTTAGCTTGACGAAGGTCACGCCGCCTTCCCCTTCGCCATAGACGCCCGAACGAAAACTTTCCACCCCTCTGTGGGTGCGCAGATATTCGTGAATGCCCTTTTTGAGCCGACCCATGCCAAAGCCGTGAATGATTTTCACTTCCTCGATGCCCGCCACGGCGGCTGCGTCCAGGAAGGGATCGATCTCGGCGATCGCCTCGGCGACCGTCATGCCGATGACGTTGATCTCGCGGCGGGGGGAAAGGTTGGACTGCAGGTTTTTGACCACGCGCACCTCCCCCTTTTCGGCGGGCGGCGACTTCTTTTTGGCGCCTTTGCCTCCCGCGGCTACGGGCGCGGGGCGCAGAAGGTCGGAAAACTTCACCCTTAAACGGATGCCGTTGACTTCCGCCTCCGCCTCCTTTTTTTCCGGGCGCACCGAACGCACCGTGCCCTCGCCACCCATGGCGGGGACGTACACCCTGTCCCCCTCCTTCGGCGGCCCGTTCAAAGGCACATACTGCGGGCGTACGGGTTCCGCCTCGCCACTCTCGAACGCCTTGTCCGCCAGGCGGTTTTTCAGCGTGCGGGCGCGGATGAGGTCGCCCTCGGAGATCTCTTCTTTCTCGAATATCTTCTCGATTTCTGAGAGGAGTTCCTCCGCCTCGGCGGTGCGCTCGTTGACGATGCGGCGGGCTTCCATGCGGGCTTTCGCCGAAAAGTTCTCCTTCTCCTTGCGCAGTTTTTCGCGCTCGGCGTCCAGAGAAGCAACCTTCTCCTGCCACTCGCGGCGGATGCTCTCGGCGGCGGCGCGCTCGCGTTCGGCGGCAAGACGGCTGTCCTCGGCGCGACGGAGAATGTTCTCAAAGGAGCGCGCCCCTTCGGACAGGTTCTTCATCGCCGCCTGCAGGATCTCCTCGTCCAACCCTAAACGGCGGGAGATGAGCAGGGCGTTGCTCGAACCGGGCATGCCGATCCTGATGTGATAGAGGGGCTGCAGGGTCTGCGCGTCGAACTCCATGGATGCGTTTTCGATGCCCTTGACGGCGTAGGCGTACTCTTTCAGCCCCGTATAGTGGGTGGTGATGATGCCCTTGCAGCCCTTTTTAAGCAGAAATTCCGTCACGGCGCGGGCGAGCGCCTGCCCCTCCTCGGGATCGGTGCCGCCGCCCAGCTCGTCGATGAGCACCAGGCTGTTTGTCCTGGCGTTTTTCGTGATCTCGATGATGTTTTTGGTGTGCGAAGAGAAGGTGGAGAGGCTCTCCTCGATGCTCTGCGCGTCGCCGACGTCGCAAAAGACCGAATCGAAGACCGCAACTTCCGTCCCCTCGGCGGCGGGCAGGAACAGCCCGCAAGCCGCCATCAGGCAAAACAGCCCCGTCATTTTTAAGGTGACCGTCTTGCCGCCCGTATTGGGACCGCTGATGAGTAGAAAATCGTACTCCTCCCCCAACGAAAGGGAGACGGGAATGACCGTTTTGGGATCGATGAGGGGGTGCCGCCCCTTGACGATGCGCACCACGCCCCTGCCGTTGACGGCGGGACGGACGGACCTCGTCTTATACCCGTACTCGGCGCGGGCGAAAAAGCCGTCCAGCTCCGAAAGGACATCGATGTCCGTGCGCAGGGCTGCCGCCATGCCGCCGACGCGGCGGGAGAGTTCGGAGAGGATGCGCTCGACCTCTTCCTTCTCGTCGATCATGAGCGAACGCAGTTCGTTGTTCATTTCGAGCACCGCCTCGGGCTCGATGAACACCGTCGCGCCCGATTGGGACTTGTCGTGCACGAAACCCTTCACGCTCCGCTTGTACTCCGTGCGCACGGGCAAAACATACCTGTCCCCGCGCATGGTGACGATGTTTTCCTGCAGATATTTCGCCGTATCCCCCGTCAGGTACTCGTTGAGCCGCGCGCGGATGCGTTCGTTTAAGAGCTTGATCTCCTGCCGCAGGGAATAGAGTTTGGAACTTGCCGTATCGGCGACCTGCGTGTCACTCAGTATGGCGCTGCCGATGTCCTCTTCCAGGCGCCTGTCGAAGGCGAGCCGCGCGGTCAGCCTTGCAACGTGCGGCACGGGAACATCGAGGGCGGCGACGGGGAATTTTTCCGCCAGCCGCGCCGAACGCAACAGGGCGGCGACACCTAACAGTTCGCCGCAGGAGAGCGCGGAACCCTTTGCCGCGCGACCGATCTCGTCCTCCGGGGGCGGAAAGTATTCCACTTTTCCCGTCCCGTAGCGATGAAGCAGGACAGAGCACTCCTCGGTGGTCGCCAGAAGGTCTTTGACCTCTCCGACATCGCGCGAAGGCTCCAGGGCAAGCAGGCTTGCCTTGGTATTGTCCAGCACGGCGCAATCGGCGCACAGCGCGAGGATCTTATTCAGTTCCAGTCTGTTTTCCGCTTGATTCATAACCTGATTTTTATATTTTGAAGATTTTTTCGGACTTTACATGCAAGGCTATGCCTTGCGCAACGCGGGTGTCGAGAGGACGTTACGCCCTTCGCAAGGTCAAGGAGCAGGGCTCCTTGCGGGGTTTGGGGCAGCGCCCCTTCATGATCGGACGCTGCAAGCAAGGCTTTGCCTTGCGTTTATTATTTATCGCCCCTGCGGGCGATAGGCGCGGAGCGGTGCTCCGCTTTATCAAGGACATTCTTTTTCGGAGGGCGCTGCCCTCCACCCGCCAAAGGGACATTGTCCCCTTTGGCATCCCACATTGCCGTCCCCCGCGGATGTTACAGCACGCTTTCACGGCTGTGGCCGGCTGTGAAAAGGGGCAATATTTTTTTAAGTTTTTCGCGGTCGGCATAATTCTCGGCTACCCCTTTCGCCGCGGGCATGGGCAGCGCGGAAAGATCGATGAGCACGTTTGCGAAGTCCTGCGGGGCGCAGAGGGGCGCGCAGTTATAAAGCTCGAACCGGCAGCCGCCCGCCGCCAGATACCGCCGCACGGGGAACTTGCGCCCCGCCTCGTCGGTCAGCGTGTAAAATTTGCGCTTTTCGCACGAGGAACATTTTTTGCCGAAGGGGCAATAGAGCAAGTCCATGACCTTGATGTCCCCTGCGGAGAGCACAAAGGCGTTTTCTCCCGCCAAGGGGGTCTGTTCGGCAAAATTCAGTTCTTTGGACAGGGCGTAATACCCGCCGCACGCCGCGACAGCGCCGACGGCGCAGGCGTTGGTGAGGTTGCAGCCCGTGCCCGCAAAGAATTTTTTGCCCCATTTTTCCGCGCACAGGACGCCGTAGGTCCCCTCGGCGTATACGCCGTTGAACAAGCCTATATTCTCTTTGACGGTTTCCAATTCTTCATCGCTCATGAAGGCGGGAAGATACAAGAACCTTTCCCCCGCGCCGCAGGCAAACTGATAGGCGTTGCCGTCGGCGTAATTTTCGGGTTTGAAAATATATATATCCGCCCTTATCCCCGTGAAATCCGTGCCGATGACCGCGAGTTTTTTGGGCGTATTTGCGGGCATGGGTGCGGGGAACGGGAAAAAAGCGGGAGTATATTCGTACCTTGTGTTCCTGTTCTTTGTCTGCTCTTTCCACACCGCGGCGAAAAAGGCGCGGCGGAAGGCGTTCAAAAGCGACTTGGGCGCAAAACACGCCCCCGACAGAGAAATTTTCACGCGCACGTCGAAGGGCAAGCCGTCCGTCTTTTCGAAACAGTCCTTCAGTTCCGCCGCCGTCAGCGGGCTGTTTTTGGCGGACTGCAAGAGAAAATCGGAGACGAGCGCGACGTCTCCGCCGCGCGCCGCGAGGGGCGCGTTTGCCGCCGCCGTCACTTCCACGTCCAGCGGGTATCGCCTGTGCGCGGACAACAGCCTGGCCGCCAGCGCGGTATCCGTGGTGAGGAAAACGCCGTCGCCGCCACGGAGCCGCGCGCGCGAAGCGAAAAAAAATCCCCGTTTGTCCGACGAGAGAAAGATACCCCCGCCGACCTCTTTTCCCTGCCGCAAAATTTTGAACCCGTCGCCCTTGGCGGGGCGGAAGGCGCTTTCGACATAGTATTTGCCGTTTACGACTTTCAAAACGCCGACCTTTTCGCCGATGTGCCCCTGCACCAGCGGGGACAGGAGCCGCTTGTCCTGCCCGAAAGCAAGGCCGTGGGTATAATTGCCGCGGTTGTAGGTGCGTTTCAGGTCGGAAAGTTCCCTTTCGGCGTTCTCGCCCGCAAAAATTTTACGATAATACCGCACCGCCGCGGCGACGTATTCGGGGCGGCGCATGCGCCCCTCGATCTTGAAGGAACACACGCCTGCCGCCGCGAGATCCTTGGCCTTTTCCCCCACCGACAGGTCGGAAAGGGAAAGCGCATAGGAAAATTCCCCGCCCGCCGCGTTGTCGTAAAAATATTTTTTGCGGCAGGGCTGTTTGCAGCGGCCGCGGTTGCCCGAATTGCCGCCCGCGAACGAGGAAAGATAGCACTGCCCCGAAAGGCAGGTGCACAGCGCCCCCTGCACGAACACTTCCGTTTCGATGACGGCGGACACGGCTTTTATCTCTTGAAGCGACGCTTCGCGGGCGAGCACGACGCGGGAGAAACCGCATTGCTTTGCCAGGAGCGCGCCCGGGACGTTGTTCGCCCCCGCCTGCGTGGAGAGGTGCAAAACGATGCCGGGATAGCGTTCGTGGATGTACTTGCCCAAAAATATATCCTGCAATAAAATGGCGTCCGCGCCCGCACCATGCACCGCGACGAGGGAAGAGAGAAAGTTTTCCGTTTCCCCGTCCTTGACGAGGGTGTTCATGGCGACGTAAACCTTCACCCCGAAGAGATGCGCATAAGAGATGATCTCTTCCAGCGCGGTCAGATCGAAGTTTTCCGCCCCTGCCCGCGCCGAAAAGGCGGCATAGCCCAAATATATGGCGTCCGCACCGGCGTCTATGGCGGCAAGGGCGCACTCTCTGTTCCCCGCAGGGGCCAAGATCTCGTACATATTTTTATTGTAACATTTTTCCGCGTGTTTCGCAAGAGGAAAAGGGCTGCATTTCGCAAAGATATACAAAAAGGCCGGCTTTTGCGTTCATGCAAAAAGGACACTCGCTACAGCCGCACAATCCGCAGAATTTCCTCCCAAAACAATGAAAGAGAAAATGAACGACAAAAGACAAAAAATATATAACGCCGTTTTTATCCCCGTCGTCAAAGTTTCATTGTCGTATATAATCAAGAGAAGCAACAGGACGACCGGCGCGAGAATGACGATAACGGAAGCGATCAGGTAAAACCGGCTCAAAATAAATCTTTTTTTATTGCCCCCTCCGATCAATGTCCGGCGCCATCGGATAAAAACCACGTCCGATCGGCGCACCTGTTCCGTTCTGCCGATGCAGACACGGCTTACAGCACGAATTTTTCGAGGTAGTCGCCCACGGCGTCCTCGTCGCACGTCTTATCGTACACTTCGTCGGCGACGGCCTTCAAAGACGGGTCGGCATTCGCCACGGCGACCCCGTGCCCCGCAACCGCCAGAAGGGGGGCGTCGTTCTGGTTGTCCCCGAAGGCGAGCACGTCGCCCTTCTGCACGCCGTAATGACCGCACAGGTATTCCGCCGCCGCGCCCTTGGTGTCCTGCACCGCCGTCACCTCAACGAGCGTGGAGGCGCTGCAACTGACGTAGAACTCCCCTTCACCCAACTTTTCGCGGAGGGCGTCGCGCACGGCGAGGCGCTCTTCCTTCTTCACCATGGCGAGCAGTTTGAAAAACTTGTTTTCGGATTTTTCGATGTGCTCGTACACGTCGGACACGCGCACCGAACGGATGGCGCAGACTTCCTCATAGAGCCGCAGGGCGTCGTCCTCGTAACTGACGAAGCAGTCATCCCTGTCGTAGGCGTGAATGCGCAGACCCATGCCCTGCATGACGGCGCATATGCGCAATGCCTGTTCCCTGGTAAACCCGCTCTCGTGCAGGATTTTTCCGCTTTGGATGTCGCCCACGACGGAACCCTGGTAGGCGACGTATAAGCCCTCCAGCCCGCAGCGCAGAAGCACGGGGCGGATGGACGAAGGCATTCTGCCCGTGCAGATGACGAACTTCCCGCCGCGGCGGACGTATTCTTTGACCGCGCCGAGCGTCTTTTCTCCCACGGTGTTGTCCCGATGGCGGAAAGTGCCGTCGTAGTCGGATATGATCAGCTTGTACTTCATCTGTATTTCTCCTCGGTGTCAACCCTGTAATTTTTCGTCGAAATATTTGCGGATGCGCCCTGCCAGCTCCTCGCCGATGCCCTCGGTCTCGGCGAGTTCTTTCACGTCCGCCGAAAGGATCTTATCGAGCGTGGAAAACTTTGCCATGAGCGCCTGCTGTTTTTTGGGCCCCACGCCCCCGATCTCGCGCAGGACGGAGGCGAGGTTGCGCTTGGAGTGCAGGTTGCGGAAATAACTGATGGCGAAGCGGTGCGCTTCATCGCGCAGACGCTGCAGCATTTTGAGCGCATAGTCGCGGCGGGAAATTTTCACGCTCTCGGGCGAGAACAGCGTGAACACCTCTTCTTCCCGCTTGGCGAGCGAAATGAGGTCGATGTCCTTTATGCCCAACTCCTCGAATATCCCCCGCACGGCGGAGAGCTGCCCCTTGCCGCCGTCGATGACGATGAGATCGGGCTTGGGGAATTTTTCCTCTTCTTCCGTGCCGAGTTTGGAGAGCCGCCGCAAGAGCGTTTCGCGCAGGGAGGCGAAATCGTCCGCCCCCTCGACGGTGCGGATGCGAAAACGGCGGTAACTCATTTTGTCCGCCTCGCCGTCGATGAATACGACCATGGATGCCACTTTGTCCACGCCCGAGATGTTGGAGATGTCGTAGCACTCCATGCGGCGGGGATAACGGGAAAGTCCCAGAAGGGATTGCAGCCGTTCGCAGGCGCGCTTGGTCATGTCGTCCTTGTGGCGGATCTTTTCGATGTTCTTGGCAAGGTATTCCTCGGCGTTCTTCCCCGCCATTTTCAGAAGTTCCCGCTTCGCGCCGAAGCGGGGGAGGACGATCTCCACTTTCTTGCCCGCGCGCGTGGAGAAGTATTCTTCCAGCAGTTCCTTTTCGCAGTAGTCCTCGGTGATGATCTCTTCGGGTATCTCGCGGCGGGAGTAATATTGGACGAGGAAGGCGGTAAGGGCGTCCTTGCCCTCGAGGGAGGCGTCCTCCAGCGCGAAATTCGTGCCCCCCTGCATCATGCCCTTGCGGGTGATGAGCACGCTGACCGCGGCATACAGCCCGTCGCTGCGGAATGCAACCACGTCGGCATTGATGCAGCGGTTGATGGCGGTGACGCGCTTCAGCTTCAAGCGGGAGAGCATGCCCAGCTTTTCCTTGTAGGACATGGCGATCTCGAACTCCTCTCTTTCGGCGAAAAGGAGCATTTTTTCGCGCAGGATCCCCTCGGCTTCCTCGTAGTCCCCGTCCAGAAAGCGCAGGGCTTTTT
Organism: uncultured Clostridia bacterium; assembly: GCA_964615285.1. Classification (GTDB taxonomy): domain Bacteria; phylum Bacillota; class Clostridia; order Christensenellales; family Borkfalkiaceae; genus RGIG4074. The sequence goes on along the minus strand of CAZTND010000003.1, from coordinate 38,638 downwards.
TGACCTGTTCGGCATACTCCTCCTTGCCGCAGAGCCCCGCGCAGGGCGCGCCGCAGCGGTGCAGGTGGTATTCGAGGCAGGGCCGCTTGGGCTTTTCGGTGATGGTCACCTGACAGGTGCGCACGTTGTAGACCATGGACACGATCTCGATGATGTCCTTGCAGCGCACACCCGCCATGAAGGGGCCGAAATATTTGCCGTCCTTGCCGATGCGGCGGGTGATCGAAATATGTGGGAACTCCTCCCGCGTGTGCACCTTGACGTAGGGATAGGTCTTGTCGTCCTTCAGAAGGATGTTGTATTTCGGCTTGTGCTTCTTGATGAGCGTGTTTTCGAGGGAAAGCGCGTCCGACTCGCTGGCGCAGACGATGTAGTTGAAGTCGGCGATGTTCGCGACCATGGCGGCGACCTTTTCGGGCTTCTCGTCGTTGTGGAAGTACTGCCGCACGCGGTTTTTGAGCACGCGGGCCTTGCCGACGTAGATGACGGCGCCGTCCTTGTCCAGCATGATATATACGCCCGGGGCATCGGGCAGCAGTTTTAGTTTTTCCTGCAATGCGCTCATGTGCATATTATACAACTTTCCGCCCCGTTTGGCAAGGGAAAAAGACGGGAAGGCACTGCCTTAATATCCCAAAAACTCCACGCCCTTCAAAAGCACGTCGTTGACGGTGTCGTTGACCAGGCTGTAAAAGATGACCTTGCCCTGCCGCTTGGACTGCACGATGCCGATATTCCGCAGAAAACGGAGCTGATGGGACACCGTGGTCTGGTTGAGGTCGAGTATCTTGGAAAGATCGGTGACGCACATCTCGGAAATGGCGAGCGCCGAGAGCATTCTGACCCTCGTGGGATCGGAAAAGACGGAAAAAAAGCACACGATGCCGTCGAGGATCTCCCCGTCGGGAACATAATCCTCCACCAGGCCCTGCGTGCGCTTATCGAGCAACAACATTTCCCTTTCATGCATGATCATTTACCTCCGGTCCGGAACGCTCTCCGCGGGGAAAGGCCGGCTTTCCCCGCGGCGCTCCTTTATGCTTATATGGTAAAGTATACACGTGAAAGTATTTTTTGTCTTTTTGTATTTTCCTGCCTTTTTCAGTCGATTTTCGTGACGGTATATCCCGCGTCGGCGACGGCGGCGGACAGCGCGCCGACGTCCGTTTCGGGCGCCATCTCCACTTCGGCGGTCTTCTTTTTCAGATCGACCTGCACTTTTTCGACGCCCGCCACGCCCTGCAGGGCCTTGGTGACGTGCATCACGCAGTGTTCGCACATCATGCCGTCCACATGCAAAGTCTTTTTCACGGCCATATCCTCCTTTTTATCGCTGTTTTCGGTTTCCGTATTTTCGGCGCCCGCCGCATGTTTCTTTTCCTTGCGGAAGAAGGTGATGCGCAGGGCGTTGCCCACGACGAAGAGAGAGCTCAAGCTCATGCATGCCGCCGCGATCATGGGGTTGAGCGAAAAGCCCGCCCAGGCAAAAACGCCCGCCGCCACGGGAATGGCGATGCAGTTGTAGAAGAACGCCCAGAACAGGTTTTCTTTGATGGTGCGCACCGCCTTGCGGCTGAGGGCAAACATATCGTCGAGCGCGGACAGGTCGCCCGATGCCAGAATGACGTCCGCACTGTCGATGGCGACGTCCGTGCCCGTGCCGACGGCAATGCCGAGATCGGCTTCCTTGAGGGCGGGAGAATCGTTGATGCCGTCCCCCACCATGGCGACCGTGCCGCCCATCTGCCGGGCTTTCTGCACATAGCCGAGTTTATCTTCGGGCAGCACCTCGGCATAATATTCCGTGATGCCCGCTTCTGCGGCGACGGCCTTGGCGACATATTCGTTGTCGCCCGTGAGCATGGCGACCCTTATGCCCCGTTTTTTCAGGCATGCCACCGCCGAAACGCTGCTTTCTTTCAGGACGTCCGCCACGGCGAACAGGGCGAGCAGGCGATCCCCTTCGGCAAAATAGATGACCGTCTTGCCCTCTTTGAGGAATTTTTCCCCGCGGTCCAGCCCCTTGACGCCCGTACACAGCTTGGCGTTGCCGATGCGGTATTCCCGCCCCTGATACACGGCGACCGCGCCCTGCCCCATGACATAGCGATAGGTGTCCACCTTGCAGGCATCCCCGCAGAATTCCTGTACGCAAGCCGCCAGAGGATGATTGGACAGGCTTTCGATGCCGCCCGCGATGCGGCGCACTTCCGTTTCATCGCCGAAGCAGACGAAATCGGTCACGCGCGGCCTGCCCTCGGTGAGCGTGGCAGTCTTATCGAGCAGGACGCAGTTGATCTCCTGCGCCTTCTGCAGCGCCTCGGCGTCCTTGTAGAGGATACCCATGCCCGCGCCGCGGCCCGTTGCCGCCATGACGGCGACGGGGGTGGCGAGCCCCAGGGAGCAGGGGCAGGAGATGACCAGGACGGACACTGCGTAATTCATTGCCTCGGCAATATCGCGGCTGACCGCCAGCCAGACGATGAAGGTGATGAGCGCGATGCAGACGACGGCGGGGACAAAGACGCCCGCCACCTGATCGGCGATCTTCTGCAAGGGCGCCTTGCTTGCGCCCGCATCCCGCACCATTTTGATGATGCGGGAAAGCGTGGTCTGTTCGCCCACCTGCGCGGCGCGCACCTGCACCGCCCCGCTCTTGACGATGTTCGCTGAAGTCACCTTATCCCCCGCCTGCACCTCGACAGGCAGGCTTTCGCCCGTGACCGCCGATTTGTCCACGAAGGCGTGCCCGCCGATTACTTCTCCGTCCACGGGGATATAATCCCCCTCCCGCGCGAGCACCACGTCGCCCACCTGCAGCTCGGAGACGGGCACGGCGCTCTGCGCGCCGTCCGCCGACACGAGGGTCGCCGTGGAGGGGGCAAGGCGGATGAGCTTTTCGATCTCGCTGCCCGTGCGCCGCTTGGAGAGCGCTTCCAGCCACTTGCCCAAAGTGACGAGGGTCAGGATCATGCCCGCCGATTCAAAGTAGAGCATGGGGTGCTCGCCCTCGGGGGAGACGAACCAGAGGACGACGAGCACCGCGCTGTAAACGTACGACACCGCCGAACCGAGGCTGACCAGCGTATCCATATTGGGCACGCGCTTTATGAGGGCGCGCGTCCCCACCGTGAAGAAGCGGAAGTTGACGGCGACGACGGCCGTGGAAAGCACCCACTGCACGACGGCGCTCACGGCAAAATCGGGCTGCGGCAGACCGATCATGTGCCCCATGGAAAAATACATGAGCACGACCAAAATGACTGCCGAAACGATAAAGCGCACCAAAAGCACCTTGTCCTCCCGCCTTTCCGCCCTGGCGGGCGCGGCGCCCTCGTCATAGATGCCGTATCCCAAGGAACGCACGGCGGAAAATATCTCCTGCTTGGAAAGGACGCTTTCGTCGTATTCGATCTGCATGCTCTCCCCCATCAGGGACACGCTGACAGACGACACGCCCTGCATTTTGCGGAGCGTGTGCTCGATGCCGCTTGCGCACGCCGCACAGGTCATGCCGCTGACGGCAAATTTTTGATTTTTCATTCTGATCCCTCCCTGCGCCGCCCCTGCGGCGGCACGTCGCCCGCGGCGGGAAAGGCTGCCCCGCCCCGCGGCCTGATTTTACTGAAAACGACGGAACAAGTCGACGATCTCGTCCACGACCGCCGTATTGCCGTTCTGTATCTCTTCCACCATACAAGTATGGATATGCGAGTCCAGAATGACGTTGGCAAGGCTCTTGATGGCCTTATCCACCGCCGAAAGCTGGATGAGTATATCGTCGCAATAGCGATCCGCCTCCACCATCCTGCCGATGCCGTTCATCTGCCCGACGATGCGGTTGATGCGATTGGACAGATTCTTTTTTTCCTCCGGGTTGCGCGCCTGCTTTTTATAGCGGCATTCGCATTCCCCTTCCGTTCCGACTTCTTGTTTTTCGATGTCCTGCATGTTTTTGACCTCCTTTTTATACCCCTGCGCGGTATTTTTATCTATTATATACCCCTGTGGCGCATATGTCAAGCGTTTTGAAGAAAATTTTTTACGCCGATATTGACAAACGACAGCGCGCACGATAGAATTGGTCAAGAGAAAAACATGGCCCTTCCGATGCATTTTTTTGCGGAAGGACGGCAAATGATGAAAACCCTATTCGGGAAACGAACCGGACTGTTGTCGCTTTTCTTGAGCGTCATCCCGTTTTTCGGGCTGTCCTGCAGGCTGTTCGGATCTTATGCCGCTTCGGCCCGAATATGATCATAGAATTTTTAGTTGAGGAAAAAACAATATGGATAAAAAGTCACATAAAGATACCGACAATGAAACGCCTGATACTAAAGAAGAAAAGAGTTCGGGCAAAAAATTTCATGTCGCGATGGTTATTTTATCGATAATCGGACTTTTTTACGACCCCAAATCGTACTTGTAAATATCAAAAATTTGACGATGATTTTTAAGTAATATTTACACAATGATTTTTGATTTGTTTTTGGGCTTTGTCTTTATTGCTTGTTCTAATTCTTTGTTTCTTTTTATTTCAAAATCAAATAAAAAGTTTCGCTACTAAAAGCATGAAACATTGCATTGTGGTATGGATACTTTTAGAAATAATTATAACAGCCTTTTTAATTGTTCTTGTTCTTTATTCTATTGCCTATTATTCTTACTATGGTTGGGAATGGACGAGTATTGTTTGGAAATGACAGTTACTTTTTATAATATATAAAACTTCTTCATATCAATTATGCTTTTCAATAAAAAAGCCGCATTTCATATTGATTTGCGGTTTTACTTTTGTATAATGGCGAAAGATAAATCGGTAGCTGTTTCAAATCAGAAAAGGAAATACCCGGCCAAAACTCTTTGCCATTGACAAATAAGTTCGACCGGGTATCGTTTGGTGGAGGTAGTCGGGATCGAACCGGCGACCTTTTGAATGCCATTCAAACGCTCTACCAACTGAGCTATACCCCCAAGCCGCAACGGTCCACCAAAACCGTTGCTTTGTTATTATACATTCCTTTTTCGGAATTGTCAATTATTTTTCAAACAATTCTTCGTATTCGTCCGCTTTTTCCAGCGTAAATTTGCCCAGCCTGCCCTTGCGGAAGTCATCAATGACCGCCTTTTCGCCCCGCTCGTAGTCAAATTCGCCCCCGCGCATCAAAAATCCCAGACGGCGGCAAGCCCCCTCCAGCAACTCCAAGGGCGTGCCGATCTCCGTCAGACCGTACCGCGCCTTCAGATTTTCGGGATAGAGCCGCCCCAGCTCCTCCAGAAGCGCGAGCGCAATATCGTCCGTATGCAGAATGTCGTCGTTGATGCTGCCGATATACGCCAGGTGCAGGGCGAGATGCTGATCGTCGAAGGAAGGCGGCATGGTGCCGGGGGTGTCCAGAAGGTCGAAGTCGCCGCAGCGGATCCACCTGGTTTCCCGCGTGACCCCCGCCTTGTCCCCCGTCTTTGCCTTTTTTTCGCCGCTCAAAAGGTTGATGAGCGTGGACTTGCCCGTGTTGGGGATGCCGACGACCATGAAGCGGAACGTTCTGTTGATTCCCTTCGCCCGCGCGCGCTCCCGCTTTTCCCGCGTGATCGCCTGCATCTTCATGGTCAGCGCGCGCTTGCTGCCCCCGTTCATGGCGTTGCATTTCAGGCATGGGTGCCCCTTCCCTTCGATCATGCGCACGAAGGCGTCCGCCTCGCCGTCCGCAAGGTCGCCCTTATTCAGAACATATAAAACGGGCTTGGCGCCGAATAGTTTCAAGAGATTGCGGTTGACCGTCGCCGCAGGCGCGCGGGCATCGAGAACGCACACCACGCCGTCCGCCAAATCCTTTTTTGCCTCCATTTCCCGCATCGCCTTGGTCATGTGCCCCGGGAACCACTGTATCCTTTCCATCAAAGATCACCTCTTATCCCTGTGTCATTTCCCTTTCTTCCCGCCGGGAAGGTCGGGTCTGCGCTGCCGCGTCAATTCCGCTGCCTGTTCGCGTCTCCATGCGTCGATGCGGGCATGGTTGCCGCTTCGGAGCACTTCGGGGACGGTAATGCCCCGATATTCCACGGGACGGGTGTACTGCGGATATTCGAGCATGCCGTCCGAAAAACTTTCGTCCACGAGGGAAGAGGTGCTGATGACCCCGTCCACGTACCGCGCCACGCAGTCGACGACGACCATGGCGGGCAGTTCGCCCCCCGTCAGGACGTAGTCGCCGATGGAGATCTCCTCGTCGATGAAGAGGTCGATGGCGCGCTGATCCACCCCCTCGTAATGTCCGCACAAAAGGATGAGACGCTCATACGCCAAGAGTTCGAAAACTTTCTCCTGGCGGAAGGTCTGCCCTTTGGGAGAAAGATAGATGCGGCGGGCACCATGCCCGGGATCAAGCGCCTCGATGCACGAACCGATGGGTTGCGCCATCATGACCATGCCCGCGCCCCCGCCGAAGGGATAGTCGTCACACTTCAAGTGCTTGTCCTCGGTATAGTCGCGGAGGTTGACGACGTTGATCTCCAATTTATTTTCCTTTTGCGCCCTGCCCAAAATACTCTCCTTTAAGGGAGAGAACATTTCGGGAAAGAGGGTCAGAATATCTATTTTCATATATTACCTATTATTGCCCGCCGAAAGACGGGAGATCCGCCGTTGGCAAAAAATGCTGCCTGACACGCCCTTTCGCCGCACAGCAGACAGACGGACAGCAGGCAAACCCAAACGACGTCGATGCTCCATTGAACGCAAACGGCGACAAGATTCCCGTACAGAAACAACCCCGTTACAGACGCCGCCCGTGACGGCGGAAGCGGCCGATATTCCTCGGGGTACGCCGGCATCCCGCCGGCATACCACATTTCCAACGGACTCTGCCCCGCTATTCCGTCCGCGACGATCTGCGCCATCACCTGCACAATATACCAAAGAAGAACGGCAATAAAGGAAAACGCCAAGGCACGCACTCCCTTTTTGACCCCGAGCGCCATCCATTCCCGCGCGCCCCGCTCAAAAGCCCACTGCCGACGATGTACGAAAGTGCACCGATCAAAAAAACGATCAGCCATATAATCTTCCGCTTCCGGTACCCCCGCCTGCCCTTTGGCTGAAAAAATTTCATCGGCATTCCCTTTTCCGCCGAAGCGTTAAGCCAAAAGATTCAACTTGTTTTTGAGTATGTACCGAATGAAGAACACCGAAGCAGTGCCGAGGATGAGCGACTCCACGAGCCACACCGTGATGAGGAGATACGGTCCGAACGCGGAAGAGACGTCGACCCCGAACATGAACGGATTCAAAAGCCCGTTCAAGAGGTCCCATATCCAGTTGACGAGGATATAGACCCCCACGGAGAACGCCACCCGGTGCTTGTTGACCAGCTGCCCCGCCGCGACGCAGGCAAAGATGAAGAAGAGCGAACAGACGGCGGAAATCGGGAAGTAAACGAGCAGATATACCAGCCAGCCGCCGTCGAGCTGATACTGAACAAAGAGAGAAACAATGCCGTTCACCATCTCCCCGACCAGTTCGATGCCGTTCACCAGCCCGTAAATTTCCAGCGAGCCGACGGCCACCAGACAGGAAAAGATTATGGCGACGAAGGAAACGACCGCCTTGGAAAACAGCAATTGCATGGGCGTGACGGGCAAAGCGAGGGTGAGGTACCCCTGCCGGGAGAACACGGAATCATAAAAATGCTTGATGCAGACGACATATGCCAGGATAAAGACGACCGAACCCCCGATTACGAACACTGCCGTCAGCAGCGATTGAAGAAAGATGAGCTGATCGCTTGAAAACAACATGGAAACAGACGACAGCAGGGCAAGCGACAGTACGGCGATCCCCGTGGGCAGAATGATCCTGCCGAGCGCAATAAAATCATGTTTCAACAATTTCCCTACCATCTGAACATCTCCTTGAAAATTTCATCCAATGGTTTGCCTTCCCGCGCGCACAGCTCCGCCACGTTGGCGTTGAGCGCGATCGCGCCGTTGTAGAGAAAGACTGCCTGCGTTAAAATATTCTGCACGTCGTAGATGAGGTGCGTGCACAAGATGACCGTGGAATCCGGCGCGCGGTTGGTGAGCACGGTGTCCAGAATGTAATCCCGCGCGGCGGGGTCGACGCCCGCGATCGGTTCGTCCAGAATGTAAAGCCTTGCGTTGCGCGCCATGGTGAGGATGAGCCCCACCTTTTCCTTGTTGCCCTTGGAAAGGGTGCGGATGCGCTGTTTTTCGCCGATGGCGAGGCGGGAAAGCATTGCCCGCGCCTTGTCCTTGGAAAAATCGGCAAAAAAATCGGCGCAGTAGTTCATCATCTCCCCCACCGTCATCCATTCGGTCAGAAAGTTGGCGTCGGGCAGATATGCCGTGATGCGCTTGGTTTCCACGCCCGGTTTTTTGCCGTCGATGAAAATTTCCCCCGTCGTCGGCTGCAGCATGCCCATCGCCAGTTTGATGAACGTGGATTTGCCGCTGCCGTTGGGCCCCAACAGCCCGACCGTCCCGCCCGCGGGAATTTCCAGCGTGACGTTCTGCAACGCGGGCGCGGCGCCGTAACTTTTGCTGAGCCCGACCGCAGATAAAATGCTGTTCATGATCCTCTTCTCCTTCATATTATATATTATTCCGCGCATCCCGAAAAAAGCCGTTACAGCACCGCGACTTCGCCGAAACGGCCGTCGTCGACGACGATGCGCCCCTTTTCGGGCGAAATTTCGACGAACAGTCCCGCGACGGCGGGAAAGAGGATCTCCTTTTCCCCGCGCCTGACGGTGTACACGTCGGTGGCGGCGGGCGTGATCTTTACGAGCTCGCCCAGCTCCTGCCCCGAACGGGTGAACACCTTGCAGCCGAGAAGGTCGACGATGTAATACGTCCCTGCGGCGGGCGGCGGCGCATCGGCGCGCAGCGCATACACCTCCTTGCCGCGCAGCGGTTCGGCGGCGTTGCGGTCGGCAATGCCGTACAGCCCGAGGTAGACCGCCTCTCCGTCCGTGCGGAAGGAAAGGATCTTCCGCTCTTCGCCGTCGATGAACACGCGGCCGAACTTTTTGACGTCCTCGGGCGCATCGGTATAATATTTGATCTTGAGTTCGCCGCGGATGCCCTGGGGTTTGAGAACGGCGCCGACGAGCAGCCTTTCCTGCATTTTTTCTTCCTCCCGAAATTTCTTATGACAACATTATAACATATCCGCACGCAAATTTCAATCGTTTATCAAATAATAAAAGAGCGGCGTTCAAACGCTTGCAAAACGGCGGGGAATATATTACAATAATTTCGAACAAAATTTTAACAGGAAGTAAACAAGGAAAAAATTTTATGAGAAAGACCAAAATCATCTGTACCATCGGCCCTGCCTGCGAGGACGAAAAGACCCTGACCGAACTCTGCCTTGCGGGCATGAACGTCGCGCGGCTGAATTTTTCGCACGGGACGCACGAAGATCATCTGAAAAAGATACAGACCATCAAGAAAGTGCGCGAAAAGCTGAACCTGCCCATCGCCATCATGCTGGACACCAAGGGCCCCGAATACCGCATCAAGACCTTCAAAGAAGGGCGGGTGACCCTGCACGAGGGAGATACGTTCACCTTTACCACCAATGAAGTGGAGGGCGACCAAAGCCGCGTTTCCGTCAACTACAAGGGGTTGACGGACGATCTGAGCGTGGGCGACACCATTCTCCTGAACAACGGGCTCATCATCTTTGAAGTGACCGCCCTGACAAAAACGGACGCCGTCTGCGCGGTCAAGGTGGGGGGCGTGCTGTCCAACCAAAAATCCATGAGCTTCCCCAACAAGGTGCTCCGCCAGAAATTCCTGAGCGACCAGGACAAGGACGACATCCTCTTCGGCGTGCAGAACGACGTGGACTTCATCGCCTGCTCCTTCGTGTCCACGCGGCAGGACCTCGTCGATATCCGGGAATATCTTGAATCGATCGGCGGCAAGAACATCGACCTCATCGCCAAGATCGAAAACCGCGCGGGCGTGAACAACATCAAGGAGATCTGCAGCGAATGCAGCGGCATCATGGTCGCCCGCGGCGATCTGGGCGTGGAGATCCCCTTCGAGGAGCTGCCCGGCATTCAAAAGACGCTCATCGAGACCTGCCGCATGCTGGGCAAACGGGTCATCACGGCGACCGAAATGCTGGAATCGATGATACACAATCCCCGCCCCACGCGCGCGGAGATCTCCGACGTGGCGAACGCCGTGTTCGACGGCTCGAGCGCCATCATGCTCTCGGGCGAGACCGCCGCGGGACAGTACCCCGTGCTCACCGTGCAGACCATGGCGAAGATCGCCGAGAACGCCGAACAGAACATCAACTACTCCAAGCGGTTTACGCGCTATGAATTCAAGATCCGCAACGAGGTGGACGCCCTCTCCCACGCGACCTGCGCCATGGCCATCGACCTCAACGCAAAGGCCATCGTCGCCTGCACCATGTCCGGCATGACCGCGCGCATGGTGTCCCGCTTCCGCGCCCCCGCCGTCATCATCGGCATGACCACCAACCCCAAGACCTGGCGCAAGCTCGCCCTCTCCTGGGGGGTCATCCCCGTCATGGCGGAAGAGTTCTCCTCCACCGACGTGCTCTTCTATGAAGCCAAACGCACGGCAAAAAAAGTGCTCGACCTGAAAAAGGGAGATTTCCTCGTCATCACGGGGGGCATCCCCAACGGACAGGCGGGGTCGACCAACCTCATCAAGATCGAAAAGATCTGACCGGCGCGAAAATGCGCCCCATCCGCACATCCGTTCCCTTCATTTTCTTACAGGCAAGGCGGCTTTTCCCCTTGAACACGGACATGCCCCTTGCGGCGGGAAGGGCTTTCGGCGCGGCATACGGGAGAGAAAAACATGGACACAGCGGCTTACTTTCAAGGCAAAAAACCGAACGGACAAAAGCTGGCGGCGTTCGGATGCAGCGAACAAAACGGAACTTTTTTCCTCCGCCGCCCCATCGCGGACGGAACGATGACATTGGAAATCACCGTTGCCCCGGACGCTTGCGTACACACGCGTGTCACAGACGTTGAAACAGGCGATGAATACGTCCTCTATCTCGTCGACGATGCGGCGGGCGAATTTGTGGGCACGGTGCGGGCAGAAGTCGAAAAAAACCTGCGGGCCGTCGCCGAAAACTGTTTTGATCCCGTCCTCCCCTTCTACGGGGAATGCACGGCGGACGTTCTGCGCTACGCGCGGGAAACCTACGGAGACCAACCGGAATTTTTATGGAAACGCACGCCGGACAACTTTATTTTGCGGAGAAAAGACAACGGCAAATGGTATGCCGCCTTTCTGCCGATCCCCAAGAACAAGCTCGGCGACTTTTCCGCGGAAAAAGTAACTGTACTTGACCTGCGCATGCGCCCCGAAGAAGGGGCGGCTCTTCTGGACGGCAAGCGCTTTTTCCCCGGCTATCACATGAACAAAAAACATTGGCTGAGCGTGCCCCTCGACGGCACCGTACCGCTGTCCGAAATCCTCCGCCGCCTGGACGACAGCTACACCTTGGCGAAAAAATGACCCGTCGGCAGCCCCGACGGGTCATTTTTCTTGTTTCTCCCTCACCGACCGCCGTCCGCACGGACGTGATATTCTTCGAACAAATCGTTGGCATGCACCCCGGATTATCGCGGAGCGCCGTCGGATACGCTTGCGCCCGAAGCCGAAAGATGATATAATGAAAGAAAAACGAAAAAGGAGATAGTATATGCTGAAACACGTCGTTTGTTTCAAAATGGACAATGCGGAAAACGCCGACAAGGCGGCGGAACTTCTGAAAAGCATGGAGGGCAACGTGCCCATGCTGCGCGGACTGGAAGTGGGCAGGGATATTTTGCGCTCGGCGCGCTCGTACGACGTATACCTCGGCGTGCTGTTGGAGGACCGAGCCGCCCTGGACGCCTACCGGCGCGACCCCTATCATAACGGGACCGTGCAGACCTTTTTACATGCGCACACCCTTTCTTCCGTCGCCGTCGATTTTATGCTCGACTGAACAAAGAAAACATATCCGCCGCCCGCGGGAAACGGGCGGCGGAACTTTTATAATGCCTCGGAAAAACAGCGTTGCAGCGTGTGCTCTATCGCCGCTGATAGGCATATTATAACAGAACGCACGGCAAAAAGCAATATACGGCGAGGAAAATTTGAACAAAATGAAAGCACGGCCAGGGGGGCTGACCGCACTTCCAAAAAATTTAATGAGAGAATATGAAAAAAGTTGCAGCCGAATCGCTTCGGTTTACGTGTCTTATTATATCCGCCGAAAGTGTTGGATTTATGAAAGGAAAACGAAAAAGAAAAGAAGAATTCATGCCGTTTTCGTGTTTCAATCTCACTCCCCTTCCGCCGCCGCGGCAAGGGGCGTTTTTTCATATCTCCGCGCCGTATTTGCGCAAGATCGCCGCCGCGGTGCGCAGTCCGTCCGCCGCCGCGCTGGTGATGCCGCCCGCATAGCCCGCGCCCTCGCCGCAGGGAAACAAACCTTCCGCCGAAACGCTTTCCCCCCTTTCGTCCCGCACGATGCGCACGGGCGAGCTGGTGCGCGACTCCACCCCCGTCAGAAGCGCATCGGGATGGGCGAACCCGTGCAGCCGCCCGTCCATGCCCCGCAGGGCCACCGCAAGGGTATCCGTCAGCCCGGCGGGGAAAAGCCCCGTGAGATCGGTATATGTCACGCCCCGCGCATATGTAGGCAGCACCTCGCCCGCCCCGGGGGAGGGACGGCGGCAGAGAAAATCCTCCGCGCGCTGGACGGGCGCACGGTACGCGCCGCCGCCGAGCGCATACGCCGCACGCTCGAGCTTCCTTTGAAACGCCACGCCCGCCAGGGGATCGTCCGACCCGAAATCCTGCCGCTTCACCTGCACGATGAGCGCACTGTTGGCATTGACGCCGTCGCGGCGGTAATTGCTCATGCCGTTGGTGACGACCATGCCCTCCTCGCTCGCCGCGGGCAGGACGAACCCGCCCGGGCACATGCAGAAAGTGAACGCCGCGCGTTCGGAAGCATGAAAGACCAATTTATAGTCGGCGGGCGGCAGCAGGGAATATTTTTGCCCGTACTGCGCGCACCCGATGTTTTTCTGCAGATGCTCGATGCGCACCCCCGCCGCAAACTCCTTTTGCTGCAAGCATACGCCCCTTTTCTGCAGCATTTCAAAGGTGTCGCGCGCGCTGTGCCCCAAAGCTAAGACCAGGGCGTCGGGCGAGAGCTTTTCCCCGTCGGAAAGGATCGCCGAACGCAGTCTGCCGCCCGCAATTTCCACGTCGGTCAGGGCGGTGTGAAAGCGCACTTCGCCTCCGCGGGAAAGAATGTACGCCCGCATATTCCGAACGACCGCCTTCAACCTGTCGCTGCCGATATGGGGCTTGCCGAGATACAGGATCTCCGCCGGCGCGCCGAAGGCGGCGAACAGGCGCAGCACCTCCGCGTTTTCCGCGCTGTTGGTCTGCGTGTTGAGTTTGCCGTCCGAAAAGGTGCCCGCGCCGCCCTCGCCGAACTGTACGTTGGAAGAAACGTCCAAAACGCCGGTACGGAAAAAATCGGAGACGTCCTTTTCCCGCTCCTCCACGGGCGCGCCCCGTTCCAAGAGCACGGGCCGCACGCCCCATTGCAAAAGACGCACCGCACAGAAGAGTCCCGCCGGCCCCATGCCGGCGATGACGACCGACGGGACTTTGCCCCGCAGTGCGCCCTTTTCCCCGAGGACGTCGGGCATGGGGCAGGGCTTTGCCGCAAACTCAATGGTATATATCCAACGGATGTTCCCTTTGTCCCGCGCGTCCAGAGATTTCCGGACGATGCGGAAATAACGGACGGGCGCGCGCAATTTTTTTGCCGCCAGCGCGCGCAGTTTTTCCTCTTCGGTCCCGCCGTCCGTCCCGACGGGCAGGGAAATGCCGCTCAGTTTTCTTACTTCCATGCCTCTCTCCCTTCACAGCCGCCGCAGAATGTCCCGCGCGGCGCACATCGCCGAAGAAAACGCCCACTGCAAATTGTAGCCGCCGCACTCTCCGTCCACATTGAGAATTTCGCCGCAGAGCCAGACGTTGGCGGCCTTACAGCTCTGCAGCCCCTCGTCCGTCTCGGCAAGGGGCACGCCGCCGCGGGTGACCTGCGCCGCGTCGAACCCCAGCGTTCCCGTCACGCGCAGCCCGTAATGCTTGACCTGACGCGCCGCCGCGGCGGGCGAAAAGCTGCCGCCTTCCTGCACCCGCCGCACCACGGCGCGGCCCAGCGCGTTGGAGAGTATGGTGCCCAACAGATTTTCCCGCGGGCAGAACGCCGCCTTACGCTCCAGAAATGCCGTAAGCTCCCCTTCCGCCGTGTCGGGCAAAAAATCCAGGACCAGGCGGGGCGCCGCCGCGGCGGTGAGATAAGAGGAGAGCAAAAAGATCGCGTTGCCGCTGACGCCGTAATCAGTAAAAATCACGTCGCCACGGGCATGGGCGAGCTCTTTCTCCCCGTCAAAGGCAGTCGCAAGGCAGTTGGCGCGCACCCCCTTCAGCCCGCGGACGGGCGCCGTTTCCGTCTTCAGCTGCACCAGCGCGGGACAGAGCGGCGTGACGGTGTGCCCGAGCGAACGCGCCAGCGCGTACCCCGCGCCGTCCGTGCCGAAATTGGGCGCAGCTTTGCCGCCCGCCGCCAGCACGACGGCATCGGCGAAGAGGCTGCCGCCCTCCCGAAAGCCGATCGCATACCCGTTCCCCGCGCGGGAAACCTTGTCAACGGTATGTTCGAGCCGTATCTCCGCACCCGCCCGTTCGAGCGCAAAGCGCAGAAGGTCGGTCACGGCGGAAGCCTGCCTGCCCGAAGGGTATACCCTGCCCCGGTCGTCCGATTCGAACATGCCGCCGAGTTCGCCGAAATAAGCGATCAGGTCGGCGGGCGGGAACGCCGCCAAAATGCGGGCGACCTTTGCCCTATCGTCCGAAAAGTAATGTTCCGCGCCCATGGAGAGGTTGGTGACGTTGCCCTGCCCGTTGCCCGTGGCAGAGAGTTTTCGCCCCAGCCGCGCGCCCCGTTCCAGGAGCACGACCGTATATTTTTTTGCCGCCGCCAGGACTTGCGCGCAGAGCATGCCGCCCGCGCCGCCCCCCGCAACGGCTATCGTTTTTGCCTTCATGCGAATATTGTAACGCATTTTTGGATAAAAGTCAAAAATTTCCGCAAAAAAGATTTTATTGCCTCTTGACTTATGCGCCGTTTTGTATTAAAATGATAATGTATATAATATTTTTATATTATTTATCAAAAATCCCATAAACAATTAGGAGGTTTGCCATGTTTTCCGCAACCAATCTGCTGACGGGGTCCAACGACGTATTGCAATACATTCAGGACAATCTGATTTTGTTCATCGTCGCCGCCGTCTGCCTGGTCGCCATCATCGTCATCATCATCGTCGTCGCCGTCGCCAAAAAGAAAGCGAAAAAGCAGAACGCCGACACCGCGGGCGAAGCGTCCGCCAAAGCGGAGCCCGTTTCCGCCGACACATTGACGGCACCCGGCCCCGACGCGCCGCAGGCGGCCGCAAAATACGGCACGGACGGCGAAGTCCCGGCGGCACCCACAGAGGAAGCACCGCAGCCCCTTCCCGCCGCGACGCCCGCAGCGGGGATCAAAACAAAGCCCAAGCCCAAGCCCGGCGCCGACGCGGAATGTGTGGTCGATTCCGCTCCCCCCGAAAGGCCGGACGAAGAGGAGGGCACGCCCGTGGTGTTTGCGCCGAAGGACGAAACGGAGAACGCCAACAAAGCGTATGCGGGCAAATGGGAACTGAGCCGGCTGGTCGTGGCCAATGCCGCGGGCGAAGAGATGGACAGCGCGTTCTTCTTCCGCCTGAAAGCCTCCAACGGCGAACCGCTGATCACCAGCGAAGAATATTCCTCCGAGCGCGGCGCGCTGCAGGGCATTGAGACATTCAAGACGAACGTCGCGCGCGGGAATTTCAAAATTTCCATCACGAGAAAGGGAAAATTCATCGTCAAACTGCTGACCAACCAGGGCAACCTGCTGGCGCAGGGCGAAAAATATTCCTCCCGGGCGCAGGCGCTCAGCGCCATCTCTTCGATCAAACGCTTTGCCGAAAGCGCGCGGATAGACGAAGAGGCGCAGACCGTGACGGTGCCCTATCAGGAGAGCGCGGAGGCGGAAGAACGCACCTATGACGCCACGAAAAAGGGCAAATGGGTCATCCACAAGGTCATTTTGGAAGCCGAAAACGATGTTTCTTACTGCTTCGATTTGTGCGCGTCCAACGGGCAGGTGCTGTTCACCAGCGAGGAATATTCCACGATCAACAGCCTGAAAAACGGCATCCGCACGCACAAGAAGAACATTGCGAACGGCAACATCCGCGCCGTCGTTACCCGCAACGGGGACTATATCTTTAAGATCTTCAACGGCAACGGGCAGCTCCTGTGCCTGGGCGGGCACTACAAGACCAAGCAGCTCTGCCTGAATGCCATCGAATCGGTCAAACGCTTTGCCGAAAGCGCGCGGCTCGACCTCGATAAGCTCTTCCCCGATGAAAAATAAGACGTAGAGCCAAAAGTCCCGCGGGCAGTCATGCCCACGGGACTTCTATCTCCGATCCAAAAGCCGCCTTTTCGGGCGGCTTTTTCCTTCTCTGTCATAAAAACGGTCTTTTCCCCGGGAGTCATGCCCGTTCGATCTCCTGCAAGACGGCTTTCAGCGCCGCCGCGCCGGTATATTCTTCGATCCTGCCCGCGTCGGCGAGCGCCGTCAGTGCGGGATCGAGTGGCAGGCGCGCCGCGGAAGGGATGCCGAATTCGTTCGCGAGCGCCGCCGCGCTGCTCTGCCCGAAGAGTTCGATATGCTCCCCGCAGCGGGGACAGGCGATATAACTCATGTTTTCGACCAGCCCCAACACGGGCACGTCCATCTTTTTTGCCATGTTGAGCGCCTTTTCCACGATCATGCGGACAAGCCCCTGCGGCGTGCTGACGACCACCACGCCCGCAAGCGGCAGGCTCTGAAAGACGGAGAGCGGCACGTCCCCCGTCCCCGGAGGCATGTCGACGAACATCAGCTCCACATCCCGCCACAGAACGTCCGTCCAGAATTGGACCGCCGCGCCCGCAATGAGCGCGCCCCGCCAAAGCACGGGATCGCTCTCCTTCTCCAGGAGAAGATTCATGGACATGGTCTGAATGCCGCTCTTTGTTCCGACGGGCAGAATGCCCCGTTCGTTCGCCTGCGCCTTTTCGTGCACGCCGAACATCCTGGGCAGGGAAGGCCCCGTCACGTCGGCATCCAGAACGGCGGTCCTGTACCCCTTTTTGGCAGACATGGCGGCGAGCAGAGCGCAGACGGAAGATTTTCCGACGCCGCCCTTGCCGGACACCACGGCGACGACTTTTTTCACGCTTGCCCCCGCGGGCAGGCTCTTCAAAAGGCTCCCCTTTTCGTTGGCGCCGCAACTCTTGGCGCATTCCGAACAATTGTGCGAACAATTTTCGCTCATAAACCCCTCCTTTCGGCGATCCTCTCCCCGCCCTGCGGCAGAGCGCTCCGATCTTTTCGGCGGGAGAACACCGCTCTATTGTATACCGCCGCGGCGCATTTGTCAAACAATTTTGAATTTTTAAGCGAGAAAAGCGCAAAAGGCAGCGGCAAAACGCTTGCCAAAACGCAAAACTTTGTGTATAATGAGCATGCTGTGCTAGGTGGGGAGTCAGCGGTGCCCTGTATCTGCAATCCGCTACAGCAGAGCCGAATATCTCTCTCGGGTGCGCCTATGGAAGGTCTGCACGCCGTAAGGGGCGTTGATAGCAAGGTCTTATGCAACGTATTGCCGTGAACCGTGTCAGGGCAGGGATGCAGCAGCACTAAGCGGATTTGTGCGTGTGCCATGAGGTAGCTTTGCCGGAGTTGCCTGCGGCGTTTCCGCTTCGGTTTGCGTACACAAAAGAGATTGCACAGTTTTTCAGAATATTTTCGCCGCGCGGAAAGTTCTTCCGCGCGGCGTTTTTTTTGTATCTTCCGAAAAACATTTTTACCCCGTTTACCGCCCTATAAAAATTTGATGCGCGGAAAAATGAAATGCATGCGCGCGTCGGGGAAAAAGACGTCCGGCAGCCGCCCGACGAAGGCCTGCGGCAGAAGCGCAAGTATCTTTTCCAGCCCGGGACAGAGAAACAGCACCCAGGCGACGCCGGGCGCACCCCAACCGACCGTCATGCCGAGGCATATCCGCCCCTCGAAATTAAAAGGCAGATGCCGGTAATCCCAGGAATAGGAGTGAAACACGTCCTCCCGGATATACGAACTCATCGGTTCGACCAGCGTACCGGCGACTGCGCTGATCAAAAAGATGAGCAGAAAATTGCGCTTATCCACCCGCCGCAGCGCCAAAAAGAGCGCCACCGCGCCGCCCCTCAAGAGAGGGCTTCCCGCAATTTTGCGACCGCGTCCGCCCGATTGCCCGCGCCGATCTTTTCATAGAGCGAAGAGATATAATTGCGGGCGGTGCCGTCCGTCAGTTTGAGCGCCGAAGCGATCTGGCGATTGGTGAACCCCTCGTACAGCATGACGGCGATCTCCGTTTCGCGGTCGGAGAAGGAAAAGGCGCGCTTGAAGCGCAGTTCCCGATTGCCCGCCACAAGCATCGCCGCATCGGCGATGCGCTTTGCGATCTTCGAAGGCAGGATGGTGTCGCCCGCATAGGCGTTGCGCACCGCGCCGATGAGTTCCGCCGCGCCGATGTCTTTCAGCAGGTAACCGACGGCGCCGTTGTTGATGGCATTGAGGATATAGTCGCTGTCGTCGAACGTAGTGAGCACGACCACCTTGACCGACGGATAGCGCGAACAGATCTCCTTGGTGGCGACCACCCCGTCCATGCGGGGCATGCGGATGTCCATGAGTACGACGTCGGCAGGCGTCTTTCCGAGCTTTTCCAGCGCGTCCGCGCCGTCGTTTGCCAGCGCAACGACCTCTATGTCCTCCGCGCCGTGTTCCAGAACGCTCTTGATTCCTTCCGCCAGGATGGGCTGATCGTCCGCGATCATCACTCTGATCTTCATGTCTTATGCACCCCCTTCTTTCTTTGCCTTTGCGCCCTCGGCGGGCAGTACGATGCGTATTTCAAAGCCTTCGCCCGGCGCGGCGGAGAGCGTGAGCTTTCCGCCCATTTCCTCCGTGCCGCGGCGCATGCCGTTCAAGCCGAATCCGCTTTTTAAGGCAGCCATGTCCGCGCCGACGCCGTTGTCCGACAGCAGAAAACCGATGTTGCCGTCCGCCTCCGTGAGTTCGACATAAAAAGCGGTGGCATGCCCGTGACGAAGCCCGTTTGCGATCCCCTCTTTCAGCGTGTTGGTGAGGAAGCGTTTCTTGTCCGAAGAACACACGACGTCCCCGATCTCGGAACGGATTGCCACGTCCGTGCCGTCCGTCGATTCGCCGATGACCCGCCCGAAAGAATCTTTCAGGCTCTCCTCCGCCGTTTCGCCCGCAAGGAGATGCACGCTCTGGCGCAGCTCCTCCAAAGCATTCTTTGCCTGCAGATTGGCCGCGACGATGCGGCGCCTGGCTTCCTCCGGATCGGTTTCGACGATGAGTTTCGCCGCCTCCGTCTGCATGATGACCGTCGTGATGGAGTGCCCCGCCGTGTCGTGAATCTCCTTGGCGATGCGCTGCCGCTCCTGCAAGACCGTCACTTCCGCCAATTCATCGTACGCCTCCTTGAGCTTGCGGTTGCTCTCGTCCAGCTCCTGCAAGGATCTGGCGAGCCGCTGCCTGGAATCGTAGACATTGAGTGCGAAATTGACGATGAGAAAGTGCAGGAGGAGAATGAGGATCTCATTGAAACAGGCGGAAATGGTCTGAAAAATATCCGCATGCGTAAAATAGAACGCCGCAATGCCCCGCGTGAGGACGAAGAAAAACAGGCTGGCGCCGCCCATGGCGATGCAGTCGCCCAGGCGGTCCGTGGACATATAAAATTCGGACAGCACGAGGATATAGACGGCGCTGAGGTACCCGCTGTCGACGATGAGCGTGAGCCCCAGCTGGGAGAGGAAATCGATGACATAACAGGCGATCTTATGGCTGAATTTTTCCAGCACGAAGGTCTTTAAGAAGTTGTTGAACGTAAAGACGAGTTCGATGGCGAGCACGAGCACCCAGCTGGGCACCGTTCCGAATACCAGATCCCAATGCAGATTCTGAAAGAGTATGAACAATTCCAGCACGATCAGGAGGCAGAATATTCCCACGCGGACGCGGCGGAAGAAGTTGTTGTTGCGGACGGCTTCAGTTTTCGCCATGCTCTCTTCCCTCCAGCACCTTGCGGATGTGATACTTGCCGGCGATGCTCGCCATTCTGCCGCTGCGATAATAACTGTACAATTCCCCGTCCGCGCAGATGAAATGGTCGAGCAGGCGGATGTTGTTGATGGAACAGATGACTTCACACTGGATGGTGAGAGCGTCGTCGCTGGCGGAGGGACGGCACCCGCCGGACGGATGATTGTGCGCGAGGAGAAAGGATTTCCCCGCATACTGCACGGCAAGGCGGGTGAGCTCCTGCGGCGGGACGTTCACCGACTCCTGTTCCCTATCGGTGAATTTCCTGCGGCAGACGATATTGTTCTTCTCGTCCAGAACGTATACGCAGAACACCTCGTAGGACTGTCGGGCATAATATTCCAGCAAGTAGCGCCCGAAACTTTCCGCCTCGTATTTTGCAGGCAGCGCGCCCTCCCGTTCGGCGTTATACTTTTCCAGAAAAAAGGAAATACACTTGATGTATCCCGCCAACTGCGGGCCCATCCCGTCCACCTGCTGCAGCGCCTCGGCGTCGGCCTCGAAGATGCGCCCGATCGAACCGAACTCGTCGAGCAATTTGTGCGCCAGCGGATTGGTATTCCTGCGCGGCACAGCGTTGTAGAGCAAAATTTCCAGAAGCTCGTGTTCTTCCAGTGCGCCGGGATGTTTTTTCAGTTTTTCATACATGCGCAGACGGTGTCCTTCATGCATTGTTCCGATCTCCGTTTCCGTTTTTCGATGCCCCGACGGGAGCGGCGCGCCCCTCCCCGACGATCTACAGCAATTTCAATACGTCTGCCGCGTTGGTGTCCGGCTTGACTTTAGGCATGATCCCGATAATTTTCCCCTCTTCGTCGATGAGGAAGGTCGTGCGGACGACGCCCATGCTCGTCTTGCCGTACAGTTTTTTCTCCTGCCAGACGCCATAGGCTTGGATCGCCTGCAGTTCGGGGTCGGAAAGCAGCACGAAGGGCAGACTGTACTTTTCGGCGAACCGGGCGTGCGAGGCGGCGCCGTCCCGGCTGACGCCGATGACGACGGCGTTTTTCTCTTCAAACGCACGGTATGCGGCGGCAAACGCGCACGCCTGCCGCGTACAGCCGGGCGTATTGTCCTTCGGATAGAAGTACAATACCACCTTTTTCCCGAGAAAATCGGAAAGCGATACCATTTTCCCATCCTTGTCCGCGAGCGTAAACGCCGGCGCCTGCATTCCCGTTTCCAACATATATCCTGCCTCCTTGCCCGTTTTTTCTTTATTCCGAAAGAATACGATTTTATTTCGGAAAAAATGTACGATTTTATTTTACCATATTTTTGAAAAAGTGTATAATAAAATCGATAAAAATTTCATGAAAAAAGGTGCGTTATGCAAAAATATTTCCCCGAGATCATTGAAAACATACAAAAAATCGTGCGTTTCGATTCGTCCCTGTCCTCCCCCGCGCCCGGCGCGCCCTTCGGGCAAGCGACAAGGGAATGTTTGGACTTCTTTCTTTCCCTCGCGGACAAAATGGGATTCGAGACCCGGAATTTTGACGGCTATGCGGGCGAAGTCGCCTTCGGCGCGGGCGAAGAATTTGCCGTGGCGGTGCACCTGGACGTGGTGCCCGCGGGCGACGGCTGGGTTCATCCGCCCTTCGGGGGCGTGATAGAAAACGGGCGGCTGTACGGCAGAGGGACGATGGACGACAAGGGCCCCGCCGTGATCTGCCTGTACTGTATGAAAGCCTTGAAGGACGAAGGCGCGGCGCCCAAACGAAAGATCAAACTGATCGCCGGCTGCAACGAAGAGAGTGGCTGGGCGTGCATGGAGCATTACAAAAAAGTTGCCCGCATGCCCGATGAGGGCTTTACCCCCGACGCCGATTTCCCCGTCATATACGCCGAAAAGGGAATTTTGCACCTGCGCCTCGATTTTCCGATCGAAAACGCCCCCTTCAGTTCTTTGGAGGGCGGGACCGCCGCCAACATGGTCTGCGACCGCGCCGCCGCCTTCCCCTGCCCCGCGGACGCCGATCTCCCCGCTTCCCGCGGCGGCGTCTCCTTTGCGGCGGAAAAGGGCGCGCTGGTCGCCCGCGGCAAAGCGGCGCACGCCTCCGAACCGGAGAAAGGCGTGAACGCCCTGCGGGGGCTCCTCGGGTATTACGCGGAAAAGAACGCGGACTGCCGGCGCGCTTACGACGTGTTGTTCGGCGACGCGCCGGGGTTGACGAAACTCCGCGACGAAACGGGGACGCTGACCGTATCGCCCGACATGGCGCGGTTTGAAAACGGCGTCCTGTCCGTCGTGACCGATTTCCGCGTACCGGCGACGAAACCGCTTGAAACGGTGACCCATGCCCTGGACGAAGCCCATATTGCCTATACCGTTTTGCAGCGGCAGGAACCCCTATTCAATGACCCGAACGGCAAACTCATTCAAACCCTCCTGCGCGTATACGACGAAGTGACGGGCAAAAAGAGCGCGCCCATTGCCATCGGCGGCGGCACCTACGCCCGCGCCATCCCGAACGGCTGCGGCTTCGGCCCCCTCGGCGAGGGCGAAGAAAACACCATTCACCGCCCGGACGAATACATTTCCCTCGACAAGATCGCCGAATTGAGCGAAATCTATTACCGCGCGCTGAAAGAGATCTGTTTCTGAACGCCCTTTCTTCCGAAATTGCGGCAAAAATGTCCGGCATAGCCATTGTAATGCTTGACATTACAATGGATTTCGGCTATAATGGTTGGCATACGGAGCGATTTTTTACAAGGACGAAAGGAAGAAGAAAGCATGAAAATAACATCGAGATTCACGGTGGCAGTGCACACGCTGCTCGTCATCAACAAATTCGGCCGGGAGCGCAAGACGACTTCCGATTTCATTGCGGCGAGCGTAAACGTCAACCCCGTCGTCATCCGCCGCACCCTTTCCGGCCTGAAAGCGGCGGGCATGATCGAAGTGAAAGCCGGCAGCGGCGGGGCGAGCATCGTGAAGGATCTAAGCGAGATCACCCTGTACGACGTATACAAGGCGATGGACAGCGTGGACGGGGGGCTCTTTCATTTCCACGAAAACCCCAACCCGGCGTGCCCCGTGGGCAGGAACATCCACGCCGTTCTGGACGCACACCTTGCAGACGCGCAGGCGGCAATGGAGAACGAACTGAAAAAAGTGACCCTTGCGGACCTGACGCAAGATTTGGACAGCAAGGACTGAACCGGGAGCCGCCGCCGGGCACTTCCGACGGACGAGAGCCCCGCCGCAAAATTGCGGCGGGGCTCTTCCCGTAAAGCGTTTTTTCTTTCCCGCTACAAAAGCGGCGTGATGACCTGCACAAGGCTCTTGACGATATTCTGCGCGAGATTGAGTTCGGCTTCCTCGGCGGGGATCTCCCGGCTTTCGGCGATGGTGCGCAGGACATCGTCCTTGATCTTGGCAATCGTGGGCGTGTCGTACATCCACACGCCGCATTCGAAATGATGCACCAAAGAACGATAATCGAGATTGATGGTACTGACCACCGCGTACTTATCGTCGCTGACAAAATTTTTGGCGTGGATAAAGCCCGGCGTATATTCGTAAATTTTCACGCCCGCCTCTATCAGGGTGGAATAGTTGGAACGGGTGATGAGGTAGACCGTCTTTTTGTCGGGGATGTGCGGCGTGATGAGCCGCACGTCCACCCCCCGCCGCGCCGTCAGGCGCAGGGCGGAAAGCAATTCGTTGTCGCACACCAGATAGGGCGTGGAGATGTATACATACTCGGTGGCGCTGTTCAGAATGTTCAGATAGACGTTTTTGCCCACCTGATCCTCATAGAAGGGCACGGGCCCGTCCCCGAAGCACACCACATATCCCCTTTCTTTCGGCACGGGCAGCGGCAAAACCGCGGGCATGCCCCCGCCCTTTTCCATGTTTTCCGTATTTTCTGTATTTTCCGTACCGCTCTCTGCCCCTGCGGCCCCGTCGGGCGCGGCGGGCGCTTCGGGAAGCGCTACCATTTCCTCCCCGGGGCGGTACGAGGTGTAGAACTTGTAATCGCTGATCTGCTTTGCCTGCAGATCCCAGAGCGTGAGGAACATGCAGGTGAATTCGGAGACGCAGTCCCCTTCGATCATGATGCCCGTATCCTTCCAGGTGCCGAAACGGAGTTTTTCGTTGATGTATTCGTCGGCAAGATTGATTCCGCCGGTGAAGGCGACGCGGTTGTCGATGACCATGATCTTGCGGTGATCGCGGTTGTTGTGCACGGTGGAGACGAAGGGCAGAAAGGGACGGAACACTTGCGCGGAAAACCCCATTTTGCGCAATTTTCGCGCATATCCCATGCGCACCTTGCCGATGCTGCCGATGTCGTCGTACATAATGCGCACTTCCACGCCCTCTTCCAGCTTACGCTGCAAAATGTCGAGCACGGAGTTCAGGAATTTCCCCTCTTCGATGATGAAGTATTCGAGAAAGACGAACCGTTCGGCTTTATTCAGTTCGCGCAGCATCACGGGGAACATATCCTCGCCCATGGGAAAATAACGGGTGCGCTCGCCGCCAAAGACGGGCGCGCGGCTGCTTTCATAAAGATATTTTGCCTGCGCCGCCGCCACGGGATCTTCGGCTTCGAGCGCGGCGAGCGTGTCCTTGTTCTGCCTGACGACGCGCGCAAATTCCCGCTCGATGCGCATATATTCCCGCTTCATGCGCCTGCCCGGCTGATTGCTGCCGAAAAACGCATACAAAACGCCCCCCAAAACGGGCGAAAGGACGATGACCAGCAGCCACGGCATTTTATACTCCGGCACTTCGTCCTTATTGACGACGACGAGCACCAGAATGACGCCCAGTATGCTCGTGCAGACCTGTATGACGATGTTGTATTCCGCCAGCCGCTGAAAGACCAGCCATATCCAGACAATCTGCAGAACGATGAGCAGCGCGACGATGACCATGCGGGAAAACAAAAGATGTACGAACCGCCTGAAAAATTTGAACAGTTTTCTGAATGCTTCCATGCTTTCACCTCCTTTCCCGTACGCGGGGAATGTATGGCGCCTGCCGGCACGGCAAACGAAGAGCGCCCGGCGCAACGGGCCGCGAACAAAAAAACGCCTCTCTCCCCCGCCTTCTCGCAAAAGAAGCGGGTCGGGCGCTTTTTTATCCGTCGTCTTTCAGCCTTCTTTTGCCCTGCCGTACCGTCCCCGCGGAGGGGACGGCGGCCCTTTTCAAAAACAGCCTCCGCCCGCCGCAAAACGCCCGCGGCCGGAAAACCATATCGCCGTATCAGAATGCAAGCTTGATCTTTCTGAGCACGGAGGGGTTGCCGATCGCCCTGCCGCCGCCGAGCGCCACCGCCATCTGCGGCTCCTCGCCGATGTGCGCCTCCATGGAGAGTTTTTCGCCGATATATTCTGCCAGACCGGTGATCTTGCAGACGCCGCCCGAGAGATGCACGCCGCTGCGGCAGATGCCCGCCGACACCTCTGCAGGCAACTTTTTCAAGATCATGCCCGCATACTCCATGAGCTTGTCCACATACACGCGGATGGGATAGACGATCTCCGAGGAAGAGGCCGCGACCGAACGGGGCCGGCCCGTGCGGATGTCCCTGCCGTTGACGACCGTGCTCTGATTGTCCCCCGCCGCCAGGCTGCCCACCGTGTTTTTGAGCCGTTCGCTGGTGAGAGAGCCGATTTTTAAGCCGAAGCGGTCGGCGACATGGTCGATGATGTGCACGTCCATGTTGTTGCCGCCGATGTTGACGGACACGCCCGCGATGATGCCGTCCAACGAGAGCACGGCAATATCGGTCGTGCCCGCGCCCATATCGATGACGAAGACGGGATTGGAGTCGCTGACGGGCAGATCCTGCCCCAGCGCGGAGAGATAGGGCGTTTCCACGAAATCGATGCGGGAAATGCCCAGCTCGTCGCAGACGTTGTAGACGGAGGACTTTGCCTTTTCCGACACGCCGCAGGGCACCGCAAAGAGCACTTCCACCCGCCGCCTGGACGAGCGGATGCCTATTTTATTCAAAAATTCATCGAGCATGACGACCGCCATTTTATGGTTGACGATCTCCCCCTCGAAGACGGGGAACACGATGGACGTGAACTCCGCCGTCTTGCCCACCAGCAACTTTGCGTCGTTGCCGATCGCCTTGACCTGCTGCGTTTCGGCGTTGACCGCCACGCAGGTCGGCTCGGCCAACACCACGCCGCTGCCCGTCTTATAAATTTTCGTCGTCGACGTGCCCAGATCGATGGCTATTTTCAACATCTTGCCTCACCTCTTCAAACATTTTCGCCGTCAGCTCCAAGGGCAGCCCGACGATATTGGTATAACTGCCCGTATATCCTTCCACCACCGCGCCGTCCTGAATGCCGTACGCGCCCGCCTTGTCCATGGGCGACCCCGTGGCGATGTAGGCGTCTATCTCCGCCGCCGTCAGTTTCCGGAAGGTCACCGCAGACCTTTCCGCCGCCACGCGCGCGCCGCGCTCCGTGAGGAAACACACGCCCGTGTAGACGGCGTGCGTCCTGCCCGACAAAAGGCGCAGGATGCGCCCCGCGTCCGCCGCGTCCTTCGGCTTGCCGAGGATCTCGTTCCCCAGCGCGACGACGGTATCCGAACCGAGCACGACAAGCGCTTCCCCCGCGGGGACCATGCCCGTTTTTACCGCCCGTTCGAAGGACCGTTCCGCCTTGCGCCGCGCCAAAATTTTTACCGCCGCATCGGGCGGCGTCCCCTCTTGCAGGCTTTCGTCCGCCTCTGCCGGAAGCACGGCAAAGGACGGGCACACCCGGGAAAAAAGTTCCCTGCGGCGGGGAGAGCCGCTTGCCAAGATCACATACATAATATACAAACAAAGAATGCCATTTCTTTTTGGGAAAAATGGCATTTCGCTGCTGACCCTCTCTCTTTACAGGATCTCCAGATTCTTTTTGAACACCCGCTTGAAGTCGGCGTTCGACATCATGGCGTCGCGGATCTCCAGCGTGGCGTCGCCCGTGACTTCGGTCTTCATGATGACCGAATCCCCGAGGAGATCGCAGTTGATGCCCGTCACCAGCCCCGCCATGCTCCGGTCCAGACTCTCGGCGATGCGCAGCAGCATGCTCAGCTTACGCACGGCGTCGAGATCCTCTTCCTGCACGATGTCCTTGTATTTCTGCCATTCCGCGAGGCTGACGTCCTCCTTCCGGTGGATGGAGGCCACGAACGCCGCCAGCACGATCTCGCGGTGACCGGCGCCGTAGATGGTGGAATTCAGGATCATATACCCGCTGTGCTTCTGATGATTGTAGAACTTGACGCGCATGCCGCAGTCGTGCAGGGACGCGGCGATCTTGAGGATCTTCAGATACTGCCGGGGGAATTTATGAAGCACCCGGAGCTGCTTGAAGAGCTGGATGCTCAGGTGGACGACGTGCGCCACGTGCGCCTCGTCGCAGCCGTAATATTTCACCAATGTGTTCAGGCTGTACGTCAGAGAATCCGAAATGGGCTTTTCCACGGTCATGGGTACCGCCTGATTGAACATGATGCCCTCCCGCAGCCCCGCGCCGCCGATGGTAAAGTTCTGCCGTTCGGTGTAAGAAACGAAGGACTTTATGATGGCGAGCGCGGCGGGCAGAATGTCCGCGCGGGTGGGGGAAAGACCGCGGATGCGTTTGCACTTTTCCACCGACAGCACTTTGATCATGTCGTAGATCGTCGTAAAATCGTCCACCGCGAAATTGAAATTATGCACGGTATCCAGCGGATATTTCCGCACCATCTTGTTGATCTTGAACAGATTGCGGAAAGAACCGCCCACGCCGATCATCTGCGCGTCCGGCTCTATCTCTTTCAGCCAGGGGATCTGTTTGAGCTGCTCGGTGAAAAACTCCTCGATCTTCGCCGCCGATTCCTCCGGCTTCACGCCCTCCTCGTAAAAGAGATCGGTCAGCGTGAGCGCGCCGACGGGGAGCACCTCGTAATTGAGAATGTTGCGGCGGTTGTAGTGCACGATCTTGGTGCTTCCGCCGCCGATCTCGAGAATGATGCCGCGGGGAATATCCATGGAGTTGATGACCCCCCGGTAGACGAGGGTGGCCTCCTCCTCCGGGGAAAGCACGTTGATCTTCATGCCGCAAGTCGCCTGAATTTCGTCGAGGAAGGAACGCTGGTTCTTGGCGCGGCGCACGGCAGCGGTGCCCACCGCAATGATGCGGGACACTTTGTGCGCGTCGCAAAGGCGCTTGAACATTTTCAGCGTCCTGATCGTTTCGGCGATGCGCTGGGGCTTCAGAAACCCGTCGCGGTCCATATCATGTCCGAGCCGAACGCTCTCTTTGAGTTCGTCCGCGACCATGAAATATCCGTCCGCAAACAGATTGACGACCACCAGCCGCGCCGAATTGGAACCTAAATCCACAATTCCTATCTTTTCCAAAAAAATCACCTCGTTTGGTTTATACCGTATTTTTTATCCTGCGCAAATTTCTGACCCGCACTCCGGCATTTTCGGGCGGCTTTCCTTTCCGCCCGTATCCGCTTTATTCGGCTCTATCTTATCACATATTTTGATTTTTGTCTATACCCTTTGAAAAATTATTGCCATTTTTTTGTTTTTTCATCGTTTTCTTTTGCTTTTAACAAAAAAATATTGCATTTCTATCAAAAAAAGTTTGCGTTTCTTTTTATTCCGCAAA
>CAZTND010000003.1:4516-9548 GCA_964615285.1 uncultured Clostridia bacterium | reverse complement strand
TTATTCCGCAAAAATCCCCGCCGCCAGGGCACAAGCCGACGGAAAATCGTCCGCGATTGCGTCCGCGCCCGCCTCTTCCAGCTCCCCCGCCGCGGCGAACCCGTACGTCACGCCCACGGACGGCACGCCGTTTTCCTTTGCCCCCATGACGTCGTGCAGCCGATCGCCCACCATGACCGTCTCCCGCGGGGGAGCGCCCAGGCGGCGCATCGCCTCGCGGAGGATGTCCCCTTTCCGGTCGAACGTATTGTCTTCACGGCTGCCGACGACGGCCGAAAAATATTCCCCGACGCCCGACGCGTTCAAAATTTTTTCGGCAAACCGCTGCGGCTTGCCGGTGGCGACGCCGAGCGTCCGGCCCCGCGCTTGCAGGCGGGCGAGGCTTTCTGCCACGCGCGGATAGAGAACGCACTCCCGCCAGCCCGTTCCGCCGTAACGCTCCCGATAAAAAGCGACGGCCCGCAGGGCCCGTTCCCTGTCCCCGCCGAAAAAATCCAGAAAGGAATCCAGAAGCGGCGGACCGATGCGGGAACGGAGAACCGCGGGCGAAGGCGGCAGAAGTCCCATCCGGCAAAAGGCATACGAAAAGCACTTGACGATCCCCTCGGAAGAATCGACCAGGGTTCCGTCCAAATCGAAGAGGATATATTTCACGAAGTTATTCTATCACGGATTTTACATTTTGTCAATACCGTTTATAAAAAAATATGCGAAGTTTTACGACAAAGGAAAAACGGGACCTCTTTTCCGGTTCCGTTTTCCGCCGCGGACGGGGGCGTGCGAGGCAAAAACGGGCCTTTTTCGAAAAATATTTTAACTTTTTCATCTTTTTATCACCCGAATTGCTTGCCTATAATCGGTTTTTATATTAAAATATAAGAACGTGGTTTGCCTGCGGACGGTATCTGTTTTGCGTCCCCTTGTAAGACAAGCCGTTTTCAAAATATAAAAATCTTTTGAAGGTAGTTATATGACAGCATTTTTCAGCAAAAACAAAAGAAGATCTCTCCTCGTCGCGGCGGTGGCGCTGCTGCTGTGCGTTTGCCTGTGCTTTGTGACGGCGTGCGACGACAGCACGAGCAACGTGACGACCGTCAAGACGGATACGAACGATATTGCCAACGGCGATTTCGAATACTATACCGACGACGACCGTTTGGAGCTCATCATCAGCCCCGACAGCTGGACGCGGAGCAACGGCCAGGACACGAACGGCAATTCCGCCAGCGCCTCCACCCTTACTTCGGGCATCGTGGACGTGGATGAAGACCTCTGGACGGACCTGACGACGGAAAAGGACGGTTCCTGGACGCAGAACAGCGGCGAGAGCATTAAACGCTGGATGCGCCGCGTGGAAAAATTATGGGACGACATGTCCACCTATGACCGCCTGCATTTCTATGAAGCGCTGGAAGACGCCATTGACGAACACAACTACGCCGAAGACGACGACATGGACATCAGCGACTTTGACCTGTACAGCGACTACGCCTATGAGATTACGGCGGAGGACATTCCCGACTGTGAAAACCCCGGCACGCACCCGGGCGCCGAGGCGGACGAAACGGGCGTGCTGATGATTCATAACTACCGTTCGGACGGCTACGGCACGGCGCAGCGGTACACCTCCTCCACCACCGTGACCCTCGACCCCGGCACTTCGGCAAAGGTTTCCGTCTGGGTAAAAACCGCCGACCTCACATACGGCGGCGGCACGGACGTGGACGGCAACCGCGGGGCATACATCGGCGTCACCCACACCGTGGGCGGACGGACGCTCGACCAGATGCAGATCACCAACATCGTTTCGGACGAATGGGTGCAATATACCGTCTATATCAAAGCGTGCACGTTTGCTTCCAGCACCTTTACCATCGAGCTTGGGCTGGGACAAGGTTCCTCCGACGATTCCTTCTACTATGTGGAAGGCTATGCCTTCTTCGACGACGTGGAGCTGGACATCATCTCCAACGGAGACTACGACGCGGCGACCCAGAACGCCGAAGGAGAATACGAGGTCCCCTACTGCGACATGCGCTCTTACCGGGACGAAAAGATATTCCGCACCGATACGACTTATGCAGACGACGACACCTTTGCCCTTGACCTGAACGTCATGCCCACGATGGCGGACGACGACTTCAATATAACCGACATCACGGACGGAACCGCCATTACGGACGGGTATTCCGCAACCGTCGCCTTCGGGCTGACGACCACCAGACAGAACCAGGTCGACTGGACGACCGACAACTATACCGGGTTGGGCATCTCGAGAGAGGGCGATCTGACGGGGCTGTATTCCTGGGAAGAGCTGGATACGGCAAGGGCTTCCAACGAATACCTCGAAGCCGTCTGGGAGGACGATTTCTCGGAATCGGAATCG
This sequence comes from uncultured Clostridia bacterium, assembly GCA_964615285.1. Lineage (GTDB taxonomy): Bacteria > Bacillota > Clostridia > Christensenellales > Borkfalkiaceae > RGIG4074. The sequence goes on along the minus strand of CAZTND010000003.1, from coordinate 7,162 downwards.
GAATACCCCTTCGGGAAAGATCAGGACATCATATTCCTTCTGAGCGCGCACGGCGCGGCGTACACCGCCAAGATGGACGCGACGGGAGACCTCTTCACGCTGGGCGAAGACGAATACATGATGATCTCCTTCTGGATGAAGACTTCGGACACCTCCGGCTTTACGGGCGGGACGATCACCCTGTACGACGAGAGCACCGCCAACACCCTCGGTCCCTACAACACCACGTCGATTTCCACCATCGATCTGGACGAAGAAGAGGACATCTATTACGGATGGGTGCAATGCTTCTTCTTCGTGAGCAACGAAACCCATTCCGAAAAAAGTTTCCGCTTGGAATTCTCCTACGGACCCACGACCATCACGGGGACGACCAAAGCGAGCTATTCGGAAGGATACGCGGCATACACGGGCTTTGAATTTTACACGCTGACCGCGGAAGAGTACAGCGATTACGCGGGGTCGGCATCGCAGAGCACGAGCGTTTCCCTGGTGGGTTACGACGCGGACGGCGACGGATTCGACTCGGTGAGCACGACGGACGAAGAGACCATCGAGACCACGCTTGCCAATCCCTCCGACTACACGGGCGTATCCGGCGGCAGCGCGCGGACGGGCGGCGCGGCGGACGGCAGCGTAGTAGACGAGAGCACCAACAGCAACGCGAACGCGGGTCTGCTGAACAAGAATTACGTGGGCAGTTACAGCGCGAACGCCGATGCGACTGCCGAGAACGGCTGGCTGACCAACCTGCTGGAAGCATACGGCATAGCGGCGGGAACGGAATGGAGCGCCACCACGGCTCTTGAAAACCTGACCTGGTGGAACGATATTTTCGGCACCTCGACGCAGCCCCTGCTCATCTCCAACGTGGTCGAACAGTCCTACGGCTACATCGGCAACACGACCAACCTGAGTTCAAACGGCTATTCCACCATCTCCGTGCGGGTGATGGTGAGCGCGGGAGCGGTCGCCTATATCTACCTCATTGACACCTCCGACCTGTTCAGCGGATACGGCTCCACGGCAAACGTGACGGCGCCCAACGTGACCTACTGGTACGACGACGACGGAAACGTCTGCCTGTCCGATCCCACGGAGAGCGGCTTCAACGCCCTGCGCGGCACGGCGTTCTACCTGGGCGACAACGGGCTGTACCGCAACAATCTGGACAGCAGCGACGAAAACTATTACGCCAACCTGGCGAATTACGATACGGACGAAGACGGCAACCTGGTCGTAAAGAGAGATTCGAGCGATTCCCTCGAAGTCACATACGAATACGCGGACGACTACACCGACGACGGCATCGCCTTCTACTACAACGCCGCGGACGGCAACTACTACGCCTATTACGATGCGACGACGGGAGAATACTCCACCGTGGTCCGCGATTTCAGCGAAGCGACCATCAATGGGCACAACTTCACGACCGAATACGCCCGCTATATCTCCGAGCAATATCTCGGAACAGGGTTCCTGACGGGCGTGACGGCGGACGATCTGGGTAAAGACGTCTCCCTCACCAACACGGTGAAGGATACCGGCACCTATATCATTGTGGACGGCGGAACGAAGGATAATCCTTCCGACGTCGCCAACAAGTGGGTCACGGTCAGCTTTTATGTGCGGACGGGCGACGACACCTTCCCCTACCGCCTGGAAGTGTTCTCCGGTTCGCGCGACGGCTCCGTCACCAGTTCCGCCGGCACGTTCGTGGCGTTTGACGAATGCAACTCCGGCGCCCTGAGCGACAGTTACGACGATTTGCTGTCCGAAGCCATCGACGACATGACGAGCGGCAGCTACTCCGATTCCCGTTCGAACGGAACGGTGAACCTGACGACGGACAGCACGACGGGCAGGCTGGTATATGCCGACGTCGAAAATGCCGGACAGATTTACGCGAACGCGCAGTACTACACCTACACCTTCTACGACGATCCCGTGTTCCAGCGGTACGACCAGACTCTGGACGAGAACGAGAGCGGCAACCCCTACGACGGATATGTGCAGTCCGAATACAGCGAAGAGCTGACTTATCTGTACTACGAATACACCGTCGCGAGCGAAACCAATTACTGCATGTTCCTCAACTACGCAGCCATCCACAGCAGCGTGGACGCAGATGAAGGTCTGGACACAGACGACGACGAAGACGACGACGAATGGTGGGAAGATCCCGACTTCTGGCTGTTGCTCTCCTCCATCGTGCTGGCAATCGTGCTGATCATCGTCCTGATCATCATGCTGGTACGCAAACTCGTCAGCCGGATCGGACGCAAAGGCCCGACGCCGACAAACCGCTATGACGCCAGGCGGGCGCGTTATATCCGCAAACTGAATTTGCAGACCGAAGAGGACGAGGACGAACGCGCGGAAGGCGACGGCGAAGAGCCGGACGACAACCCCTATAACGACTGATAAAGCCGAAAAGGGAACAGACGCCTGACCGCTCCGTGCGTGCGGCCGTGCGAAAAAATGCGAAAAGAACCGCCTCGCGGAAATTATCCGCGAGGCGGTCTTTTTGGTCGTTGCCTGACGGTTTCGGCGGGCGGTTCGGGAACTGTTTCGCCCCGTTCGTTTCGTTCCCTCCTTTTCCGTTCCTGTCTGACCGTTCCTTTGTCCGCCGTTTCCCTCGCACCG
>CAZTND010000003.1:0-4416 GCA_964615285.1 uncultured Clostridia bacterium | reverse complement strand
CTTTCCTTATATAGAAAGCATACAGAACGGCGGCGGTAAAAAAAGCGCGGCGCGAATGCGCCGCCTTATGAAGGCCGTTGATTCATAAGGGCCGTCGCCCTTTGCCCCGTCCCTCATTTCATGAGGCGCAGCCCCTTGGGGTAATGATTTTTGACCGTCCCGCCCGTCGCCTTGCCCCAGCCCAAGGGGAAGCCCTCGGTCAGCACGCCGCACCAACCGTCTGCAACACGCGCGGAGAATGTTTCGCCGCGCAGATATTTTTCGGCGGCGGACACGTCCAGGCTGACCGTGCGGGCAAACGCTTCCGCCCGCAGGCTCATGGCAAGCGCATGCGACGGTTCAAATCTCCCTTTGCGGAATTCCCCCGCGCGGACGCCCGCGCGCAGCACGGGCAAATCCCGCAGGGCGAAACAGCCGGCGGGCAGCAGATAGAGAACGTCGCCCGCGCAGTACGGTTCGCCGGACGGCATGCAGCGCAGATTTTCCGCGCAGAATTTTTCAAAGACCGCACGCGCGGCGGACGGAACGGGGGCTTGCGGACGGAACGCGCGGCGCGCGTTCCCTTCCTCCGCCGCGCCGCCCGACCGTTTTTCCAGAACGGCATAAAAATGCCCTTCGCCTTCGATTTCGTGCGGATAAAGTTTCCGCTGCGCGACCGGCGCAAATTCGGGGTGTTCGGACAAAAAGCGGTATATCTGCCCCTCGTCCTCGGCGGGGGCAAACGTACAGGTCGAATAGACGAGCCGTCCGCCCGCGCGGAGCATGCCGGCGGCGCATTGCAGAATGCGATGCTGCCGTTCGGCGCACAGCGCAACGTTTGCCTCGCTCCAATTGGAGAGTGCCTCCTGCGCGTTCTTGCGGAACATGCCCTCGCCCGAGCAGGGGGCATCCACAAGGATCTTATCGAAAAAAGCGGGGAACATCGGCGCCAGGCGTTCGGGCGAAGCATTCAGAACGACGGCGTTTTTCACCCCCAGCCGCTCTATGTTCTGCGCGAGGATGCGGGCGCGCGCGGGGTCGATCTCATTGCAGACCAAAATTCCCTCTCCCCGCATTGCCTGCGCGAGCTGCGTGGATTTGCCGCCGGGCGCGGCGCAGAGGTCCAGCACCCGTTCGCCGGGCCCTGCCCCCAGCTGCGGCGCGGCGGACATGGCAGAGGGCTCCTGCGAATAGTACAGCCCCGCAAAGTGATAGGGATGCCGCCCCGCCTTTTCTTCGGCAACGTAAAACCCGTTCTCTTCCCAGGGAACGGGCCGCAAGGCAAAGGGAGAAATCTCCGAAAATTTCTCCCGATCGATTTTAAGAGTATTCACCCGAATGCCGCGCGGCAGCGGCTTTTCATAGCTCTGTAAAAAAGCCCGGAACTCCTCTTCCCCCAGCTCTGCGCGCATGCGGGCGAGGAAGGCTGCGGGAAGGCGCGAAATTACGGACGTGCCCCCTTCGTTTCCCTTCATACGAACGTCTCCTCCAGGCGGGAACTGAATGCCTTTTCCTCGATCACGCTCGCCTGCGCCGCTTCGGCGTCCTTGAGCCGCTTGCCGTCGTCGTTTTCGGCGCGGATGTACACCGTGCAGCGGTCGGGCTTGAAGGAATACATGCCGCCGCGGCGGTAAATTGCCGACACATACCGGCGGGCGACGGGGAGGTTGTTCTCTATCTCCCGCGAAAACGTAAAAATTTTATCCCGCCATTCGCCGTATTTCACCGCGGGAGAGCGCTTTCTGGGGCGGTTTTTTTCCACAAAGCGGCAAAACTCGGCATGCGCTTTTTCCCGTTCTTCGCGGGCATGGCGCACTGCTTCGGCGTGCAGCTGCATGGCGGCGGAAGTGCCGTTCACCGTCTTTCCCTTTGCTGTGCGGCCGGGCAGGACGGCATACTTTTCCAAGAGCCCCGGCAGCGTGACCCCCTCCGCCTCGCACATCGCCTGCGCCACGCGCATGGTGGCATAGGCATCGTCGGCGGCGCGGTGGGGCGTGAACTCCACGTTGAGGTCCTGCGTGATGCTCTCCAGCCCGTACTGCCGGGCAAAGGAATTGATGCGCGTCATATAGATGATCTGTGTATCGTAAAATTCAAAATCGAAGGCGGGCAGGTGAAAACGCTTGGTCTCCAGATTGAGATATTTGACGTCGTTACAGGTAGCATGCCCGAAAATAAAGCGGTCTTTCCCTTCGAGAAGGGCGCGGATGTCTTTATACACCCGCGGAAAGTCCGGATATTTTTTGAAATCCGTATAGTCATACGGCAGGACGAGCCCCGCGCGCCCCTTGCGGTCGGTCAGATGAAACTTCCCCTTGGGATTGACGAGCACGTCTTTCTTTTCGAGGATATTGAAATTTTCATCCGTCAGACAATAGCCGAATGCACAGATCTTTGCGGTATCCTTGAACACGCATGCGCATTCTATGTCAAAAAAAACGTACTGCATTCCGAATGCTCCCGCAGTTGATTTTTCCGCCCGCTTTCCGCATCACTTTTTGCGGACGGGCTGCAAAACGCTCTTGCCGCCCATATAGGGCCGCAGGACTTCCGGCACAGTCACGCTGCCGTCCGCCTGCAGGTGGTTCTCCACGAAGGCGATGAGCATGCGGGGGGGCGCGACCACGGTGTTGTTGAGGGTGTGCGCGAACTTGTTCTTGCCGTCGGAATCCTTATAGCGGATGCCCAGCCGGCGCGCCTGCGCGTCGGTCAGGTTGGAGCAGGAACCCACTTCAAAGTACTTCTTCTGCCGCGGGCTCCACGCCTCCACGTCGCAGCTCTTGTATTTGAGGTCTGCCAAGTCGCCCGAGCAGCAGCCGAGTTGGCGCACGGGGATATCCATAGAGCGGAAGAGCTCGACGGTGTACGACCACAGTTTTTCATACCATTCGTCCGACTGTTCGGGCTTGCAGACGACGATCATCTCCTGTTTTTCAAACTGGTGGATGCGGTAGATGCCCCGCTCCTCGATGCCGTGCGCGCCCTTCTCCTTGCGGAAACAGGGGGAATAGCTGGTGAGGGCGAGCGGCAGCTTTGCCCCGTCGAGGGTCTGCCCCATGAATCGGCCGATCATGGAATGCTCGGACGTACCGATGAGGTAGAGGTCCTCCCCTTCGATCTTGTACATCATGCCGTCCATCTCTTCGAAGGACATGACGCCCGAAACGACGTCGCCGTGGATCATATAGGGCGGGATGACGTAGGTGAACCCCTTGCCGATCATGAAGTCGCGGGCGTAGGTCAAAACCGCCGAATGCAGGCGGGCGATGTCCCCCGTCAGGTAATAAAATCCCTGCCCGGAAACGCGGCGCGCCGCATCGACGTCGATGCCGTCGAAGGATTCCAGAATGTCGAGATGATAGGGAATTTCAAAGTCTGGCACTTTGGGTTCGCCGAAGCGTTTGAGTTCGACGTTCTCGCTGTCGTCCCTGCCGATGGGCACGTCGGGCGCGATGATGTTGGGAATAGACATCATGCACTCTTTGAGCCGCGCCTCCACCGCGGGCTGTTCCTGCTCGATGGCGGCGAGCCGCGCGGCATTCGCCGCTACCTCGGCCTTGACCGCCTCCGCTTCCCCGAATTTTTTCTCCTTCATCAGCCCGCCGATCTTTTTGGACAGGGTATTGCGGGCGGCGCGCAGAGCGTCCCCCTCGGTCTGCAGGGCGCGTTTCTTTTCGTCGAGCGCAAGCACTTCGTCCACCAGGGGCAGCTTTTTATCCTGAAACTTCTTGCGGATGTTTTCGCGCACCTTTTCGGGATCGGTGCGAATAAGATTGATGTCTATCATGTTGATTTTTCCTCTTTGTACTTGCATGTAGACGTTCCGTCATGATAAATTCAGTTGTTTTTTTCGTCTAATGTAATTGATTTTATTTATAGTCAGCCCGAAAACGGTTTTTATGATATAAAACGGCTTTGTGGCCCAATATAAAAACCTGTCCTTCCGCGGCAAAAAATCTTTCAGATATTTCCAGTACTCAAAGGTGTACAACAGGAAGTATTCACGCTTCCAAGGTTTGAAAGAGATGAAATGCACGATTACCGCCATTTTTCTTTCACTGCGGTGTTTTAATCTGTATGCAATCGCATTCGTCGCGCAGTAATTGAAAAAACGGCCGAGCGGCATGATCTTCCCCTCATAAACTTTGTTCATGATGTCCTGGTCCGGAAGAACTAAGGGATATTGCGCCGCGATTGCGGCAATGCGCTCGAGCATATCGTCGAGGGAAAGTTGCTTTCGGATGCGTTCGGAAAAAATCAGCTGGACGCCAGAATTGTAGTACCCGGTCCCCTCCCGCAATTTCATTCTGACCGCTCCGTCTGCGAACGAATTTAGATCTGTATCCAAAACCGCCGCAAGGTAACAGTCCGCTCCGTATTCTCCGAAATATAATTCATCAATTTTTCCTCGTACAAACACGTCCACGTCTGAATATA
>CAZTND010000002.1:54825-57991 GCA_964615285.1 uncultured Clostridia bacterium | reverse complement strand
TTTTCCGCATGATTTATTTTCCGCTTTCAAGCGCAGGCGTTTCCCTTATTTGGTTTCGCTGTACTTGTCCTCTTTGTTCCAGGAGTAGAGGGCGCGGATCTCCTTGCCGACCTGCTCGTTGAACGTGTTGGCCTCTATGGCTCTCTTGGCGTTGAAGTGCGCGCGGCCGCTTGCCTTGTTCTCGGCGATCCACTTGGAGGCGAAAGTGCCGTCCTGAATCTCCTGCAGAACCTTCTTCATCTCCTTTCTGGTCTCGTCGGTGATGATGCGGGGACCGATCTCGTAGTCGCCGAATTCGGCGGTATCGGAGCAGGAGTAACGCATCTTGGCAAAGCCGCCCGCATAGATGAGGTCGACGATGAGTTTCATCTCGTGGATGCATTCAAAGTAGGCGTTTCTGGGGTCGTAACCCGCTTCGACCAGCGTTTCGAAGCCGGCTTTCATCAGCGCGGTGACGCCGCCGCAGAGGACGGCCTGCTCGCCGAAGAGGTCGGTTTCGGTCTCGCACTTGAAGGTCGTTTCCAGAACGCCCGCTCTTGCGCCGCCGATGCCCGCCGCATAGGCGAGGCCGACGTCCATCGTGTCGCCACTCGGATCCTGATAGACGGCGATGAGGGCGGGAACGCCGTGGCCTTCAACGAACTCGGAGCGGACGGTGTGGCCGGGGCCCTTGGGCGCAATCATGAACACGTTGACGCCGGCGGGCGGCACGATCTGCTTGAAGTGGATGTTGAACCCGTGCGCGAAGGCGAGGTATTTGCCGTCGGTGAGGTTGGGAGCGATGCTCTCTTTATAGATGTCCGCCTGTCTTTCATCGGGGGCAAGGATCATGATGATATCCGCCGCTTTGGTGAGTTCGGCGACGCTCATGACTTTGAAGCCCGCCTTTTCGGCGATGGGCCAGGTTCTGCCGCCCTTGTTGAGCCCGATGATGACTTTCACGCCGCTGTCCCTGAGGTTGAGGGCGTGCGCGTGGCCTTGAGAGCCGAAGCCCACGATGCCGACCGTTTTCTTTTTCAGATAGGAAAGGTCGCAGTCGGCTTCATGAAACATTCTTGCTTTCATGGTTTTGTCGTCATAAATTTTATGTGCCATAATTCGTAAATCCTCCAAAAGATTTATTCTTGTTTCAACGAATATTATACCTTTCCGTTTTTTTTTAGTCAAGAATATCAAGGAGAAAAATACAAAATTATTTCATGTTTTTTGCGTTTTTCAGATTGCTTTTTCGGAAAAAAGGGGCTATAATGTACCGTAACAGTTCCATGAAATGCAAAAAATCCAAAAGCAAAGGAAAAAAATCGATATGCAGCACCCCTTTACCGTTTTGAGCAACCTCTGTTCGGACGCGCTCTTCGCGGCCTTTCTGCGCTGGCGGGAGACGGACGGCGAAACGGAATTTTCCGAATTTCTCGCCCTTCTCTACCGCCGCGGCGCCCAGGACGATTTTTCAAAATACGTCTACGATGCGATTTTATATGACGAAAACCCTTTTTCCGTCGCCTGCGCGACAAAAAAAGGGCTGTCTACCTATATCGAAAAGGCGTTCCTGCACGACCTCGAAACCGTCCGGTCGCTGGTAAGTTCCGCCGACCCCCGCGGCATGTACGCCGTCGGAAAAGAGCTCGGAAAGAACAGGACGGACAAAAAGAGCGTCGCAAAACTGCGTGATTTCTATGCGCAATACGGCTACGGCGATTTCATCCGCTACCGCGCCTTCCAGTTCGAGGACGGTGCCCTGCGCCCCGTCGGAAGCCCTTCCGATGTACAGCTTTCCGACCTCAAAAATTACGAGGAAGAAAAGAAAACCGTGGCGCAGAACATCGAAAATTTCCTCGAGGGACTGCCCCACTCCAATATGCTCCTCTACGGCGAGCGCGGCACGGGCAAATCTTCCACCGTGCACGCCATGCTCAACCGCTACTATCAAGACGGGCTGCGCCTCGTCGAACTCTCCAAGGAAAACATGCTCCTGCTGAGCCGATTGAAAGAGCACCTGCGCGCCGTGCCGCTCAAATTCATCATCTACATCGACGACCTCTCTCTGAGCGCGGGCGACGAGCGCATCTCTTCCCTCAAAGCCGCCCTCGAGGGCTGCGCGGAGGGATATACGGACAACGCCATGATCGTCGCCACGTCCAACCGCCGTCACATCATCGACGAAAAGTTCTCCCAACGCGAGGACAGCGTGCACGCGGGCGACAGCATGCAGGAAGAGCTCTCCCTCTCCGACCGTTTCGGCATCTGCGTGCTCTTCTCCACGACGAACAAAGAAGAGTATCTTTCCATCGTGCGCCAGCTTGCCAAGGACAAGGGCATCGGCATGCCGCAGGAAGAGCTGGACATGCTCGCCGAACGGTGGGCGATCGTCAAGGGCGGGCGTTCTCCCCGCCGCGCCAAACAGTTCGTAGACATGGTTTATTCCTTCTCTTCCAAAGGACTGCCCGTCGGGTTCTGACTTTCCCTTACTTGCGTCCGCCGTTATTTCCGTCCGCCACTCGGGGCAAAGGCGGTCTCTCTGCGTGCGGCGGCTGGCCGCCCGCCCAATTTCGTCAGAAGGCGGCGCGCCAGATAGTAGATGTCTCCCGCGCCGAGAAAGAGCACGGTGTCCCCGCCGCGCACCGATTTTTTCATATAGGCTTCCAATTCCCTGACGCTCTCCGCGTACAGGGAATTTTCCAATCTTTCATGCAGGGCATAGGCGCTGCCGGCGCGGTCAAACGCCTCCCGCGCCGCGTATGTCTTGAATACGATCAGATCCTCTGCGCCCGAAAGCGTCTGCACGAAATCATCCATCAGGAACCGCGTGCGCGAATAGGTGTGCGGCTGAAAGACGACAAACAGCCGCCCCCTGGCGCGGCGCCGCGCCAGTTCCAGAACTTTTGCGATCTCGGCCGGATGATGCGCATAGTCGCAAAAAAACTCCGCGGCATTATATGTACCGATCTTTTCAAAGCGCCGCCGCACGCCCGTAAAGGCTTCTATGCCACGCATAATACTCTTTATATCCAGTCCAATTGAGCGAGCGGCCGCCGTAACGGCGAGCGCATTATAGACATGGAAGGCGCCGGGCACGCGCAGGCGGATACGGCAGAGCTTTTCACCCCGTTCCAGAACGGTAAAGGCATAGCGCTCTCCCGATTCCCGCAGGGATACGGCGCGGTAA
>CAZTND010000002.1:53349-54725 GCA_964615285.1 uncultured Clostridia bacterium | reverse complement strand
CGCGGTAACACTCCATATGATCCCTGTCGCAGTTGAGCCACACGGCGACGGTCACCCGCGGAAAGGCAAGCAGGTTTTTCTTGTATTCGCACGCTTCGGTGATGAAGAACTCCTTGCCGCTCGCATAAAAATTATCCAACACCGCATCCCTGCCGCCGATGTGCGCGGTAAAGCGCGCGCCGCTCTTCAGAAAGACGTGCGCGCACATGGCGGTCGAAGAAGTCTTGCCGTGGCTGCCCGCCACGGCTATGACGGAAGAGAAATCCTCCGCGACTGCCCCCAGCAGCTGCATCCGGGAAAGGCACGGAATACCCCGTTTCTTCGCCTCCGCAAGCTCCGGGTCGTCCATCGGCACGGCGTCCGTACAGACAACGGTCTGCACGCCGACGACCGCGGCGGGATCGTGCCCGATGCGGACGGGAATGCCGAGTTTCTCCAGTATGGTGATCTCCTCGTTGACGGCGATGTCGCTGCCGCTGACGTCAAACCCCTCCCGTTTGAGATATTTTGCCAGCGAGCTCATGCTGACCCCGCCGATGCCGACAAAATGCACTCTCTGTCCCTTCAAAAACGCCTTCAAACTCATATTACTGCTATTTTATGAGGCGAAAAGACAAAATATAGAAAAAATTTGAAAAATTCATCGATTATTTTTGAAAAAGGTATTGAATTTTCGGAAAAAATATTGTAATATATACATACTAACAATCGATAAGGTGGTTTTTACTATGATGAACATTTCAGACGTACGCATCAGACTGGCGCAGCGCGAAGACAGCAAGCTCAAAGCGGTTGCTTCCATTACCATTGACAATTGTTTTGTCGTCCACGATATAAAGATCATCGAAGGGACGGACTCGCTGTTCATCGCTATGCCCAGCCGGAAAACCAACGAGGGCGAATACAAGGATATCGCCCACCCGCTCAATACGGAGACCCGCGAACAGTTAAAGGAACTGATCCTGGCGGCATACCGGGCCGAATTGAACAAAGTACAGTAAAATTCATCGACAAAAATCAAAAGACCGTCCGAGGTACCCCGTCGGACGGTCTTTTGTCGTTTCATTCAAAATCCGTGGTAATTTTTCAGCTGTCCGCTGTGACCGGTTAAACAAAAGCGGCTCCTTCAAAAGACGCCAAAAACAAACAGGAGCATGCCTTCGTCCGCTTCCGTCGATGCGGGATCTGCATTAGTTCTTCTTGTTGAAAAGCCGCTGGACAAACGTCGGCAATTTGGTGCCGTTCTGCCGCGTCTCCTCGATGGGCGCCTCCAGCTCTTCATCCGTCAGCCCCATTCCCTGCGGCTGGATGGGCGGCTGCGGCTGCACATATTCATTCTGCCGATATTCCGACTGCTGGTAATTGTTCGGCTGATA
>CAZTND010000002.1:31603-53249 GCA_964615285.1 uncultured Clostridia bacterium | reverse complement strand
CTGCTGGTAATTGTTCGGCTGATAGGTGTTCTGCTGCTGATACCCGCCCTGCGGATACCCCGCAGGCTGCTGGTAGCCGTTCCCGTTCTGCTGATAATTGTTCGTCTGGTACCCGTTATAGGACGGCTGTGCGGGCTGCTGGCGGAACGCCGCATTCTGCGCGGCGGGCTGGGCAGGCTGCCCCACCGGATTGGGACGGTAAGCCATATTCGGAATGGGAGACTGCTGCGCCGGCTGCGCGGGCTGTGCCGGTTGAGAAGACTGCCCGCGGAACATGGGGTTCTGCGACAGAGGCGGCATCTGCGAACGCAGCGAAGGTTCCTGCGACGAGGAAGGCTTATTGATGTAGAAATTCTGCATCTTCTGCTTTTCTTCCTCGGGATTGTAATTTGCCTGCTCCATGGTCGGGAAGCCCGTCGCGATGACCGTAACGGCGACCTCTTCGGACATATTCTCATCGATGCCGGCGCCGAAAATGATGTTGGCGGAATAGTCCACCACGCTCTGCACGAGCGTACCGGCCGTCCGCACCTCTTCATAGGTCAGATCCCTGCCGCCGACGATGTTGATGATGACGCCCGTCGCGCCTTCGATGGTCGTCTCGAGGAGCGGGCAGTTGACGGCGAGGCGGACAGCCTCCACCACCCTGTTTTCGCCCTTGGCGACGCCGACGCCCATGTGCGCCAAGCCTTTATCTTTCAGAACGGCTTTGACGTCCGCAAAGTCCAGATTGATGAACGCGGGCTTGACGATGAGATCGGTGATGCCGCTGATGCCCTGCCGCAGGACTTCGTCCGCATAACGGAGCGCCTCCTGGATGGGCGTATTTTTCGGCACGACGGTCGTGATCTTGTCGTTCGGGATGATGACCAGCGTATCGACGTATTTTTTCAGGTTTTCCAACCCCTTGATGGTGTTGTCCATCCTCTTTTTGCCCTCGAAGCTGAAGGGCTCGGTGACGACCGCCACCGTAAGGATCTTCATGTCCTTGGCGATCTTGGCGATGACGGGCGCCGCGCCGGTCCCCGTACCGCCGCCCATACCGGCCGTAATGAACAAGAGGTCGGTCCCTTCGATCGCGCGGGAGAGCTCTTCCTTGCTCTCTTCCGCCGCCTGCCGGCCGATTTCGGGATCGGCGCCCGCGCCGAGCCCTCTGGTCAGCTGCGCGCCGATCTGTATTTTCGTTTCACAGGGAGAGAGCAGCAGCACCTGGTTGTCCGTGTTGACACAGACATATTCCGCGCTGGTGATCCCCGATTCTATCATTCTGTTGACGGCATTGTTGCCGGCTCCGCCGACGCCAATGACTTTTATCCTGGCGCCCTGCAATTCTTGTACATCATTGAACATAATTTTCGTTTAACCTCCGAATCCATTGATGAGTTTGTATAAAAATCCGTCCGATTTCCTGTGTTTGAGCGCATAGTCCAGCAGACTGATCCTGGAACTCATGGACGGTTTGTTATAATAGGGAATGGCGGGAGCGATGATCTCCGTTTCGCGGCTGATCCGCCTGGAAATATGCTCCGATGCACCGCGGATGCCCGTGATGCCCTCGCCCGTGATCAAGAGCGGCCGGTTGGCGACCAGCGCGGGACACTCGTCCAGAAAGACGCCCAGCGGCTCGCACAGCTTGTCCAGCCCCGCCTTGATGTATTCATTTACTTTGTCCGTGGAATACCGCCGGTCTTCATCCAGGCGGATGTCCGCGACCCCCGTGCGGAAGAGATTTGCCCGCTTCAGGATCCCGACGGCGTCCTCATAGGGCGCTTCCAGCCCCGCGCAAAGCTCTGCCGCGATATGGCCTTCGCCCACCCAAAAGGTTCTTTCCTGCAAGATCCCGTCGCCGTAGACGACGGAGATCGTGGAGGAAATGGCGCCGATGTCCAAAAGCAGAGCCCCCTCTTTGCGCTTGTCCTCGCTCAGAAGATAGACCGCCTGCATGTAGGACGCGGGCACGAAGACGATCTTTTTGAACCCGTATTCCCGCAGCATCTGGCGGAAGAGGTCGGTGTAATAACAGGCGGCAAGAATATAGCAGACATTGGCCTGCAGGGTGGAACTGACGATGCCCGTCGGGTCGGAAACTTTGCGCGCGTCGGACGTGATAAAATAGAGCGCGGAAGCGTGGATATTCTCATAGGATGACTCTTCCACGCTGCCGTAACCGTCCTTATAGAGAACGTCGATATCCCCGCCCGATATACGCTTGGGCGCGGAAAAAGCAATGAGATGCTTTTTGTTGACGATCTTTGAAAATTCCCCCGGCACGCTGACATAGATCGTCCCCGCGTGTTCGCCCGCGCTCCCCTCGGCGGCCTCCAATGCGGAATAAACCGCCTGTTTCAGCTCGTCTTTGGCATAAAAACGTCCGTCCTCGTAGCCTTCGTATGTCTGGGACTGCGATCCTTTGAATACGAACGTATTGTTGACTCCCGCCGCGCCGACGACCGCCGTGACGGACATCGAGCGGACGTCAAGGATCGAAACGCTTTTGTATGCCATCTCTCTTTCTCCGCGAACCGTAAAAAATAATATGCAACAAAATAATATATTTCAAAATATATTATGACTTTATTATATAACTTTTTCAAAGGGTTGTCAAGAGCTTGGACGGCCTTTATCGAAAAAAAGGCGGCCCGCAAACCGCCTTCCTTTTACACCCTTTTCGCAGGCGTGGTATTCTCTTTTTATGCCCATCAGGCCCGCGGCGTGTATGTGGGCCCGACCATGCCGCCGTCCGCACTGTCCCGGACGGAAATGTACCCGAAGAGCTTGTCTTGCGCCGAGAGGGAGAGATACATCCCCACCGCCGCCTCCGTCTTCTCTTCCGTGAGAGACGCGGGGTTGCCGATGCGGATCTCCACCCCTTCGAGCGTCTGCACGATGAACTCCGTCCCCGTCGCGTCGGAAAGGACCTGCAGGGAGCCGAGACAGGTACGGATGCCCCCCGTCAGCCGGTCCATCAGCGTGCAGACGGTCAGCGCCGTCTGAAAATTGCCGTCGCCGGCAAAGCCGCCGTCCGCCGCATAGGCGAGGCCCGTTATCAGGAAGTTGGCGCCCCCGTCCACGTTGCTTTCGTTGACGGCGCTTTTGCGCAGGATATCCCCCTCTGACGAAAGCATATAGTAGACCGTGCCGCCGTTCTCTTCGACGGCGACGGCGTACGTTTCGAGCTTCTCCTCCACGGAAAGCACGAGCTTGTCGGGATAGGACTTTGCAAAACTCTTCACCGAGAGATAGGGATAGCCATCAAACGCGGCGGTCACCCTATCGCCCCGGACAAAGAAAATATTTTCTCCGATATACTCTTCTTCGAGGGCGCGCTGGAGCGCGAGAGCATCCGCCCGCGCCTGCGCGGAAGAAACCTCATAGGCGATCTCTACCTGTGATACGGAAAATACGGTATTGGCGCCGAGCAGCAGCGCCGCCAAAAAAAGGACGACGGAAATGACTGCCACCAGCGTTTTTTGTTTTTTCATCTGTTTTTTCCTCTCTTTTGTTACCGACCGCCGCAAAAAGCCCCCGCCGCTATGCCTGCACGCGGGCTATATCCGCACCGAGCGACCGCAGTTTCCGCTCCAGCCCGTCATACCCGCGGTCGATGTGGGTGAGATTGAGCACTTCGCTCTTCCCTTCCGCGGTCAGCGCTGCCAAAGTGAGCGCGGCGCCGCCGCGCAGGTCCTCGGCTGAGACGGCCGCGCCATGCAGGCGATCCACGCCGCGCACGAGCGCCGTGCGATCCTTGACCGTGATGTCCGCCCCCATGCGTATGAGTTCGGGAACGTGTTTGAAACGGGTCTCGAATAAGTTTTCGGTGAGGATGCAGGCGCCGTCGGCGATGCAATTGAGCGAGGTCATCTGCGCCTGCAGATCGGTCGGGAAGCCGGGGAACGGGAGCGTTTCGATGTGCCGGTTGCTCCTGAGTTTTCCGCTGCTTCTTATGTATATTTTATCATTTTCTATATGTATTTTGCAAGTGTTTTCGCTCAATTTGTTGAGAAGGGCCGCAATATTTTGCCGCCTGCCCCCCTCCACGCAGATCTCGCCGCCGCACATGGCGCAGGCGATGAGGAAAGTGCCCGCCTCGATGCGGTCGCGGATGGGCGAAAAACGGGTGCCGTGCAGTTCCTTTACGCCGCGCACCACCACGGTATCCGTCCCCGCGCCGCTCACTTTCGCTCCCATCCGGTTGAGAAAATCCTGCAGGTCGCGTATCTCCGGTTCCTTGGCGGCGTTGGAGATGACCGTCTCCCCCTGCGCCTTGACGGAGGCGAGAATGATGTTTTCGGTCGCGCCCACGCTGGGGAAATCGAGATGGATGTTGCTCCCCACCAATTTTTCGGCGTTGCAGACGATATAGCCGTCCCGCTCCTCGGTCTTGACGCCGAGTTTTTTCAGCCCGAACAGGTGCAAGTCGATGGGCCGCAGCCCGATGTCGCAGCCGCCGGGGTAGGAGATGCGCGCGTGCTTGAAGCGGGTGAGTACCGAACCGAGCATGAAAACCGAAGAGCGCAGCTCCCGCGTCAGGTGGGAAGAGATGTCCCGCTCGTGCGCGTTCTCGCTGCACACCGTCACGGTTTCCCCCTCAAAAGATACGTCCGCGCCGAGTTTCTGCAATATCTCGCTCATATGAACGACATCCGAGATGCGCGGGACGTTTTCGATCATCACTCGTTCCTCGGTTAAAACAGAGGCGGCGAGCAGGACGAGCACGGAATTTTTCGCCGATTGCGTTCGCACGGAGCCGTACAGCCTGTTTCCCCCTTCTATTATAAATTTATCCATGTGTAGTACTCCTTTCTTTTCAGACGAAAATCACTGTATTATATGATTTTTTCGTCCGCCATTGTGTCTGGAAATACTATACAGGATGCCGACGGATGTCATGGTGATGATGAGAGAGGTGTTGCCGCTCGAGATGAGCGGCAGGGGCAGCCCCGTCGGCGGGATGCTGCCGCTGACGACCAATGCGTTCAGAAGGGTTTGGATGCCAAACGCCAGCGTGATGCCGCTCGCGAGGAGATTGCCGAAGAGATTGTCGCACGCCGAAGCGATTTTGAACCCCTTGTACACGATGATCCCCGCCGCCGCGAACAAAAGCAGCACGCCGACAAAGCCGAATTCCTCGCCGATGACCGAGAGAATGAAGTCGCTCTCCGCAAAGGGCAAAAAACGGTATTTCTGGCGGGAATTGAAGAGCCCCACCCCGAACCAGCCGCCGTTGCCGAGGGCGTAGAGAGACTGAATGAGCTGATACCCTTCGTCCTGCGGGGACGCCCAGGGGTTGAGAAAGGCGCTCAGGCGCAGCAGACGGTACGGCTCGGCGAGGATGAGCGCCGGCAGGGCGATGAGGAAGGGAACGATGAGGAAGAAGAGATTGACGAGCTTCGTTCCGCTCAGAAAGATCATGGAAAACATGAGCGCGGCAAGGAGCATGGTGACCGACATATTCGGCTCCAGCATGATGAGCACGCAGATCAGAAGCCCGCTGCCGATCAGGGGCAGAATGCCCCAAAAACTCTTCACCCGCCGCGGATCCTTGGCGATGTATGCCGCACAGAATACCACATAACCGTACTTTGCCAGCTCGGACGGCTGTATGGTGATGGGCCCGACGCCGATCCAGCGGGTCGCGCCGTAATTGCTGACGCCGATCCCGGGGACAAAGACCAGGGCGAGCAGGACGATCGGCACGCAGTAGACGACCCAGCGCACCCATTTGACCGTATACAATTTCCGATAGTCGAAAAATCCGACGCAGATCATCGCCGCCAGCCCGATGACATACCCGAGCAGCTGCTTTTTGAAAAAATAAAATTCGTCCCCGTACAGCACTTCGGCGTTGTAACTGCTGGCGGAATAGACCATGATCACGCCGAAAAGAGCGTACAGCCCGACCAGCACGAGCAGTGCGACGTCGCCCCGCTGTCTCTTTTCTTCCGAACGGATCAGACTATTCCAAAATTCCGTCCGCCGGGATCTCTTCTTCGTCTTCGGCACCGTCGGCATATTCCGTCCCGTCCTCTCCGTCCGTTTCCCCGTCCGGGCAGGCCTCTTCCGCCCGTCCCTGCAATTCCCGCACGATCTCCGCGAACCGGTCCCCCCGTTCGCCGTAATCCGAAAAGGCGTCAAAACTCGCCGCCGCGGGGCTCAGAAGGACGTTCTGCCCCGGCTTTGCGAGCAATGCGGCGAACCGCACCGCCATATCGAAATCGGGACAGAGGGAGGCGCGGCGGAAGCCGCAGCGGACGGCGGACGAGAGCAGTTTGAAACGGTTTTCCCCGTACAGCACCGCCTGCGCCACGCCCCCGCGCTTGATGCGCTCGAAGAGCGCGTCGTAATCATATCCCTTATCCCTGCCGCCGAGCAAAAGGACGCTGTCCCCCTTCACGCTGTCGAGTGCCTTGACGGCGGCGTCCACGTTGGTCGCCTTGGAATCGTCGATGTACTTCACGCCCCCGACCTCTCCGACCGTCTCCAGCCGATGCCGGACGCCCTTAAATTCCGTCAGCCCCTCCCGGACGGCTTCGCTGTCCGCCCCGAAGAGTTTGGCGGCGCAGACCGCGGCGAGCGCGTCGGCGATATTGTGCGCCCCCTCGACGGAGAGTTCGTCCGCCGCGGCGATCTTTTCGTCCTTCCAGAAAAGATCCCCGCCGTAAAGATATGCGCCGTCCACCCGTTCTTTCAGGGAGAACCAGACGATTTTCGCCCGGCAGCCGTCGGCAAAACCGCGCACGACGGCGTCGTCGTAATTGAGCACGGCATATTCGCTCTCCCGGCTGTTCTGGAGCAGCTTTTTCTTCAGGAATATGTAATTATCCATGTTGTAATGGCGGTCGAGATGATCCTCGGCGACGTTGAGAACGGCCGAGACGTGCGCCCGCAGGGAAGAGAGGGATTCCAGCTGAAAGGAGGAAACTTCGATGACGGCGATGTCGTCGTGACCGAGTTCCTCCGCACAGTCGCAGAGCGGCAGCCCCGCGTTGCCGCAGACGACGGCGTTCATCCCCGCGCGGCGCAATATCTCCCCGATCATGCCGACGGTGGTCGTCTTGCCGTTGGTGCCCGTCACGGCGACGGCGGGGGCTTTGAGGAAGAGCGCCCCCAGCTCCATTTCGCCGATGATCTTCTTGCCCGCTTTTCGAAAGGCGACGGGCAGCGGATGGTCGATGGGGACGCCCGGGCTGAGGACCAGTATATCGCATGCCGCCTGCGCCTCCCCGAGCGTCTCCGCCGTGACCGCGACCGCGCCGAGCGACCGGAGCGAAGCTATATTCTTTCCCGCCGCCCCGTCCGTCTTTTCATCGTAGACGTACACCGAAGCGCCGTGCGAGAGCAGCAGCTTTGCCGCCGCCGTGCCCGAACGGGAGACGCCCGCCACCAGAAATTTTTGCATTTTCGGATACATAATCTTTCACCTCAGAGCTGGGCAAGCAGGCAGAGCGCGCCGAGAAACACCGTGATCAGTCCGTAACAGTAAGCGATCTTGCTTTCGCTGTACCCCTTTTCCTGAAAATGATGGTGCACGGGCGCCATCAGAAACACCCGCCTGCCCGTTTTCTTATAGTATATGACCTGTATGATGACGGTTATGCTCGAAAGCACGAACACAAATCCGATAACGGCGATATAGAGCAGATCGCCCGTGAAAATACCCGTACAGGCGACGAACCCGCCGAGGCCTAAGGAACCCGTATCCCCCATGAACACGCTGGCGCGGTTGGTGTTGAACACGAGGTACGCCGCCAGCGCGCCCGTCAGGCAGAAACACAATCCCGCCACGGCGGAAAAGCGGACCTGCACGCAGAGAAGGAGCCCCATCGAGAGAAAATATGCCGCCGCACCGTTCCCCGCCAGCCCGTCGAGCCCGTCCGTCAGGTTGACGCTGTTCACGGCGGCGAGGAACACGAACACGCCCAGCGGAACGATCCCCCAGCCGATGTCGAAAGAGAGTTTCGTGAACGGGACAAAGACGACGGTCAGCCCGTCCAGATAGCAATAGACGCCGGCGCAGAGGGCGACGGCGGTCTGAAAAACGATCTTCTGCCACGCCGTCAGCCCGAGGTTCTTCTTGTGCCTGAGTTTCATGAAATCATCCAGAAATCCCACGAGCATGAATCCCAGCCCGATGGCGACGGAGACGTAGAGCGACTTGTCCGAAAAACCGTAAAACACGAGCGAAACGGCGGCAGCGGACAACAGGAAAGCCAGCCCGCCCATCGTGGGCGTGCCGCTCTTTCCCCTGTGCTCTTTGACGTAGCCCAAAATATTCTGCCCTGCCTTCAGCCTCCTGAGCAGAGGGATCTCCGCCAGGCAGAGAAGGAAGGACAGGGCAAACGACAACAACGCCGCCGATAAGTGCTCTTTCATGACTGCTCCGTTCGCATCTTTTCCATGACTTCTTCGATTACAGCATTGTCGTTGTAATCGTATTTTATACCCATGATCTCCTGATAATTCTCCCCGCCTTTGCCCGCAACGAGCAGAACGTCGTTCTCCCGCAGGCGGCGCATGGCGTATTCTATCGCCTTCCGCCGGTCCTGCACGACCACATAGTTGCGCGAATGAACGAGGTACCCCGCTTCGATGGCGGAGATGATGGCATACGGTTCCTCATAGCGCGGATTGTCCGACGTGAGCACGCAGAAATCGGTCAGCTGCGCGGCGATCTCCCCCATCAGCGGCCGTTTGCCCGTATCGCGGTTGCCCCCGCACCCGAACACGCAGAGAAGTTTGCCCCTGCACCGCTCCTTGAGTGCGGTCAGGACGTTTTTGAGCCCGTCGGGCGTGTGCGCGAAGTCGACGAACACCTCCCCGCCGTTCACGCTTCCCAGGCTCTCCAGCCTGCCCGCCACCTTATCGACGGCATACAGCCCCGCGGCGATGTCCGCGCAGCGGATGCCCAGGCCCTTCGCGCACGCCGCTGCCGCCAGCGCGTTGTACACATTGTAGCGCCCCGTCAGCCGCAGGCGGACGTCCACGGCCTCGCCACGGAGTTCAAAGCGCGCGGTACTCCCGCGGAGCGCCTCCTCCAGCACGACGGCGCGGTCGTCGGCAGGTCTTTCGAGGGCATAGCTCCGGCAGCGGGGGCAGCTCTTCACGATCTCCGCGCCGAGGGGATCGTCCGCGTTGACGACGGCAAAACCGTATTTCTCCTGCGTAAAAAGCCGTTTTTTGACCGCGGCATATCGCTCCATCGTGCCGAAGAAATCGAGGTGATCCTGCGTGCAATTGGTGAACACGCAGGCGGCAAAGCGGACGGCGGCGACTTTGGAATAATAAACGGCGTGCGCCGATACCTCCATCATGACGTATTCGACGCCGCTCTTCAGCATGTCGGAAAAGAGGCGGAAGAGGCGGAGCGGGTCGGGCGTGGTGAGATCGGGCGCGAGCGACACGCCGCCGTAAAACACCCCGAGCGTGCCGACGATCCCCGTCTTTTTGCCCGCCCGTTCAAGGACAGAGGCGAGAAAGCGGCAGGTGGTCGTCTTGCCGTTCGTTCCCGTCACGCCGACGATCTTCAGCTTTTTCTGCGGTTCCCCATAGAACGCCGCGGCGAGAAAAGACAGCGCTTTCCGCGTGTCCTCGGTGACGATCTGCGGCACGCGCAGCCCCTCGGTATACTTTTCGCATACCACTGCCGCCGCGCCACGGCGGCAGGCCTCCCGTATGTAATCGTGCCCGTCGGCGTTTTCCCCTTTCAGCGCGACGAACAGTTCGCCCCGCCCCATGATGCGCGAATCCGTGCGGATGGCGCTTATTTCCCTGTCCTTCGTATCTCCATAGATCTTTTTCACGGAAACTTCTTTGAGCAATCGGTCCAGTTGCATGTGTCCTTTCTCCCTTTACCGCTTGATTTTTATATATCTTCTACACATCTTCGCAG
This sequence comes from uncultured Clostridia bacterium, assembly GCA_964615285.1. GTDB lineage: Bacteria > Bacillota > Clostridia > Christensenellales > Borkfalkiaceae > RGIG4074. The sequence continues at coordinate 43,360 of CAZTND010000002.1, read as the reverse complement.
GGCGCGATCTCCCTGATGTCGATGATGCCCTGAAATATCTGCTGCGCGCAGGGCGCGGCGACGACGCTGCCGTAATACGCCCCCTGCGGTTCGTCCACGATGACGAGGGCGAGATACTGCGGGTCGGCGGCGGGGAAAAACCCGACGAACGAAGAGACGTATTTGCCCTGCGCGATGTGTCCGTTCTCATATTTCTGCGCCGTGCCCGTCTTGCCGGCGATCTTATACCCCTCGATATACGCCTTTTTGCCGCTCCCCTCGGAGACGACGCCTTCCAGCATCCCCGCGAGGATGCGCGACGCCTCCTCGCTCACCGTCCGGTTTTTAAGGGCGGCGCCGATCGTCTCCTCCACGGCGCCGTCCGAAGAATAGACGCGCCGCACGAGATGGGGCGTATAATAGTAACCGCCGTTGACGGCCGCCGCGGTCGCGCAGGCGAGCTGCAACGGGGTGACCGCGATGGTCTGCCCGAACCCGATGCGGGCGAGGTCGCAGTCTCGGACCGCCGACTGCGGCAGGAGCATGCCGAGCGCTTCCCCCGTGTAATCGATGCCCGTCTCCGCGCCGAAGTTGAAGAGATCGAGGTATTCATAGAAAGTCTCGCTCCCCAGCGAGAGCGCTATATCCGTAAAACAGGGGTTGCAGCTGTTGTTGAGGGCCTCGGCTATGGTCTGGTTGGAGTGCTTTCCGTTCGCATGGTCGCTCCAACAGCGGATGGTCGTGCCGTCCACCGTGCGCGTGCGGGCGGAAGAAAACACATGCGTGGTCGAAAACGCCGACGCGTTGCCCTGCAGGTATTCCTCGATGTTTGCCGCCGCGGTAACGATCTTGAAGGTCGAACCGGGTTCATAGATGTCGCTCACCAGGCTGTTGCGGGAAAGTTCGTTCAGCGTGTCGGGGTCGTCGCGCGGGACGTCGTTCAGATCGTACGAAGGATAATTGACCATCGCCAGGATCTCGAAATTCTGCGGGTCGAGGACGATGCACTGCGCCGACGCCGCAGAATATGTCTCATATACTTCCTTCATGACCTCTTCGGCGAGCGCCTGGATCTCGAAATCGACGGTCAGTTCGACGTTCAGCCCGTCCGTCGCGGGCACATACGCCGCCACCGCGCCTTCGAGGTCGACGCCCACGAGATCGGTCTCGTACAGGAGTTCCCCGTTCTCTCCCGAAAGATACTTGTCGTAATATTTTTCGATGCCCGTCGTCCCCGAACTGTCCGTGGACGTGAAGCCGAGCACCTGGCACAGGAGGTCGTCATACGGATACACGCGGGTATTGTCGCGGGAAAAATAGACGCCGCTCAGATCGTACCCGCACAGCGTTTCTATCTTTTCCTTCTCTACCCGCCGCGCCACGGTGATCTCGGAGACCTTTCCGCCCTCTATCCGTTCGAGCAGCTCCTCCCGGTCGCATTCGAGGACGGCAGAGAGAACGGAGGCGGTGTATTCGGCGTCCTGCACGGCGCGGGCGCGCAGGAACACGGCGTAGGAAGTTTCGTTCCCCGCCAGCACCGTCCCGTTGCGGTCGGTGATCAGTCCCCGTTCCGCCACGATGGGGATCTCGCGCATCCATTGGTCGAGCGCCAGCGCACGCAAATGGTCGTCCCAGATGACCTGCACATAGAAAAATCTGCCCGCCAAAAGGCAAAAAAGAAAGGTTATCGCCAGAATAATGGCAAATAACCTCTTTCGTAAAACCGATATGGAATATTGGTTCCTGTCTCTTTTTTTGATCGTCGTGCGCTCCTTACGAATTATTTTTATGCCGGCACCATCCCGTTTTCCACAATGAAATCCCATATGGCGGGCGGCACGCCGTTTTCTCCCGGAACGATGTATGCGTTCACGCTCTCCTGCAGCGCGGCGACTTCGTTCGCCAACGCATCCAACGTCTGCTGCAGGGTGGCGATCTCCGCATCCATACTGCTCAGGATCGCCGAATTGACGGCAATGACGACCATCAGCACCACGAAGGCGACCGCAAAACAGACGATGACTTTTTTGAGCAGAGCCGCATAGTAAGCATGGGCGTCCTCTGCCGGCGTGGCAACGACGCGCGGCATGGCCGCGGGTCTCGCCGCAGCCGGAGGCGCATAGGGCGGCACGGGCGCCGTCATGACTTCCGGCGCTCTTTCCGCACGGGCATACGTCCCGCTGTACAGCGTCGCCTTGCCGTACTGCAGCGTGGTCGCCGTCGGCATGGCAAGCGTCTCGTCCGCTTCTTCCGCCTGCATCTCCCACGCGGATTTCTGCTGCTCTCTGCGGAGCGCCGCCGCGCGGTATGCGGGGGAAGCGTATATGCTGTTCTGAAAATCGATCCCGGCGGAAGGCGCGGCCTTTGCCTTGGGCGCGGGCGCGGAAGGCCTTCCGGCATATGTCTCCGTTTCCCGCCGAATGGATTCGGGGATCTGTACGTCCTCGAATGTGATCTCCCTGCGGGCGTGAAGGGGCCTGTATGCATCCAAAGAAGGATACCGCCGTTCCTGCTCCATTTCGTTTGTGAGCGCGGCGCTGTCCATGGTCATCATCCTGCGGTAATTTTCGCCGATACGGGAATTGTATTCTCTCCTCCTGCGTTCTTCTTCCGTGAGGGTCTCGGCAGACGTTCCCGTTTTCACCTCTTCGCTCATCTTTGCTTTGCTCCTGTTTATTATATTTCCCCTGCGTTTGCTTTATGACCCCGTGTGCTTCGCATTTTCCCCTTTTTGTTCGCTATGCCCTTTTATGCCCCGGTGATCTTTTCCGCAATCCTCAGTTTTGCGCATTTGCTGCGCGAGTTTTCCCTCTGTTCCTCTTCGCTCGCCGTGACCGGCTTTTTCGTAATGATCTCGATCTCCTTCTTTTTTCCGCATACGCACACGGGAAACCCCGGCGGGCAAACACAGTCGGCTGCCATCTCGCGGAACGCCTCTTTGACGATCCGGTCCTCCAGCGAATGAAAGGTCAGAATGACGATCCTGCCGCCCTTTTTCAGTCTTCCCGTCAGCCCCTTCACGCACTCTTTGAGTCCGCTGAGCTCTCCGTTCACTTCGATGCGGATGGCCTGAAAGGTCTTGCGCTGGCAGGGTCCGTTCTGTTTGAAGCGGTACGGGATGCTGCGTTCTATGATGTCCGTCAGCTCGCCGCTCGTCTCGATCGCTTTCTTTTCGCGCTCCCGCACGATGTTCCGCGCGATCTGCACCGCGAACCGCTCTTCGCCGTATTCGCGCAGGATGCGGATGAGAACGCTCTCCGGATAGGTATTGACGACGTCCTTCGCCGTCAGGGGAGCCGAGGGATCCATGCGCATGTCCAGCGCCGCCTCCCGTGCCATGTAGGAGAACCCGCGGGACTTGTCGTCCAGCTGGTGGGAGGACACCCCGAAATCGAGGAGGACTCCGTCCGGTTTTTCCACGCCCTCTTCATCGAGAACCCGTGCGTAATTTTTGTAATCGGATTTATGGATGTGAAACCTGCCCCGATAGGGCGCCAGCCGCTCCGTCGCCGCCGCGATCGCCTCGTCGTCGAGGTCGGTCGCGATCAGCCTGCCTGCGGGGCAGCGCGCCAGGATCTCAAACGAATGTCCCCCGCCGCCGATCGTTCCGTCGAAGTAAATGCCGTCCGGCCTGATGTTCAGCCCCTCGATGCATTCCTCTAACATGACGGGGCGATGATAGAACCCTTCCATCAGAATTTGATGTACTGCCCGAGGTCGATGTCGTCGAATTCGGCATTGTAGGCGGCGTATCTCTCCGCCGACCAGATCTCTATGTAATCGCCTTGGCCGATGAAGAGGATGTCCTTTTCGATGCCCGCATAATCGATGAGATTCTGCGGCAGGACGATGCGCCCCTGCGGATCCTCTTCGGGGAAACAGATCCGCTCAAGCATCTTACGTTTTGCCGCGCGCGCCCTGGGGTCGGACATATCCGTTTCCGCCATGCTGCGCTGTATCGCCTGCGTCGTTTCGGTGGGCATGATCCAAAGGCAATGGTCGGTGCCGACGCCGATGCTGTAGCCCTTGTCGAGCTTGCTCTTCATCTTGGCCGGGATCCTGATCCTGCGCTTGGCGTCGAGCTGATGCTCATATGTGCCGCTGAAGTAGTAATCCATCGAACCATGCTCCTCCTTTTTTCAGACTTGAATTTATTATAACATTCTGTTTGACCACAGTCAACCCTTTTTATGGATTTTTTTGGAATTTTTTTAGAAAAATTGGGACGAGAGCATCAAAAACGAACAAATTTTTGCATTTTTTGCGTCAATCAAAAAGAAAACATTTGTTTATATAGGTAGGCATTGACCACTTTGGAATTTCCGAGAAAGACGACGTCCCCCTCTTTTTCGGGCATGTAAGCGCCGTTTTGCAGGGAAAAAAGGACTTTTTCGAGCTGTTTTGCCGTCCCCGCGTTGCCGTCGAAACAGGGCGCGCCGTAAAATTTTCCGATGGCTTTTTTGAGATAGACGAAGTGTGTGCAGCCGAGCACCACGCCGTCCGGGCGGAGGGGCGGCAGGTGGTCGACGATCCCTATTTTTTCCGGAAACGGCGCGTTTTTTTCGATGGCGGCGACCAGATCTTCGGGAGCGAAACAGACCGTCCGCCCCTGCCGCTCCCGCTGCAAACGGGCATATTCGCCGCTCTGTAGCGTCGCGGCGGTGGCAAGCACCAGCAGGTTTCTGCACCCCGCAGCGGCGCGGAGGGCGGGTTCGGTCCCCACGACGGGAAAGGGATATTCCCGCCGAAGCGTCCCGATGCAGGCGGTCGTAACGGTGTTGCAGGCGATGAGGACGACGTCCGTACCGACGGATGCAAAGACATCCAGGGCGCGGCGGGAAAAGCCGAGCAGTTCTCCACCCGTCTTATTGCCGTAGGGCGCGTTTTTGTTGTCGCCCAAGTAATAAAAGCGCACGCCCGGTATACGGCGGCGGCACTCGGAAAGGAGCGTCAGACCGCCGATCCCGCTGTCAAAAACCCCCACGCAAAGCCTGCCTTCCGCATCCATTTCACCGTTTCCTCCGAGCGATCGTTGTATCTTCATGTATATGAGAAAAATTTTGGAAATAATCATAAAAAATCCGGGAAAGAGGATAAAAACAGTTTACAACCCCCGATTTTTATGCTAAAATAGACCAAAGAAAAATACGATGACAACTTTTGAAGGAGTAAGAGTAAAGTGCCTAACATCAAATCTGCCGAAAAACGCGTATTGGTAACCGAAAAAAAGACCGAGCAAAATAAAGCCGTCAATTCCGCGATGAAGACCGCGATCAAAAAATTCCTTGCCGCCGTCGAAGCCGGCAACAAGGAAGAGGCGACCAAACTTTATGCCGCTGCAGTCTCCGCCATCGACGGCGCGGCCTCCGACGGCATCTTCCACAAGAACAGAGCCGCCAATAAAAAGTCCAAGCTCGCCAAAAAACTGGCGGCAATGGCGTAACGAAAACCAAAAAACAAAACCGCGGGAGCCCGTTTGCAGAGACGGGCTCTTTTTTCGCTGTCCTTTTTCCCCTGCCTGCGCCGCCGTTCCGCCCCTCCGCGGCGCCTCTTTTCCGCCGTTTTTTCCGCCTCCCCCGCGTTCGCGCGCGCCCACGCACGACAATAATAAACCTGAAAGAATTTGCCCCGAAAAATCCGCTTGCCGCGCCCTTTTTCCGCCTGTCTTTCGGCTTCCCGGAAGAAGCGTCTGAAAAATCATTTTTTTTCGGGGCTTTTCCGAAAAATATGCGTGATTTCGGTTGACATACGGGATACTATACAGTATAATTTTTTCGTTGCTTGTTTATTTTTATTAAACTTAAAGTTTATTTTTGCTGTCATCCGGAGAAGGCGGGCAAAAAATTGAACCGCCGCAGCCCTCCGACACGAAGCAAACAGGGAAAAAAGGTCTTTATTTTATGGAACTCGGAAACAAAATCAAGGACATGCGGCGGCAGAAAAACCTGACGCAGGCGGAACTCGCCGACCGCTGCGAACTGACAAAGGGATACATTTCCCAGCTGGAGAACAACCTCACCAGCCCCTCCATTCAGACGCTTTGCGACATCCTGAACGCCCTCGGCACGACCCTTTCGGACTTCTTCCGGGAGGACGAGGAGGAAAAGATCGTATTTTCCGAGACGGAATTCATCGAAAAGGATTCGGACGGCGTCGTCTGGAACTGGGTCATCCCCAACGCGCAGAAAAACATGATGGAGCCTGTCCTGGTGGAACTCAAAGAATACGGCGCCGGCATCGAAGACAATCCGCACGAGGGCGAAGAATTCGGCTTTGTGCTGGAAGGCCGCATCTCCATACGCTTGGGCAAACGCATCCACCTGTGCAAAAAGGGACAATCCTTCTACTATAAGGCGGACAAGCCGCACAAAATCGAAAACAAAGGCAAAGGCAGGGCAAAATTCCTGTGGATCTCCACGCCGCCCAATTTCTGACCCCGCAGCGCAACCGATTTATTTTTTCAGGAAAAAGGAGCACAGAAAAACATGCAAGAACCGATCGGCAACAAAATCATCGAACTCATCGACGTCACAAAAACATACGACGATACGGTCGTCATCGAAAACGTCAATCTGTATGTCAAGAAGGGCGAATTCATCACCCTGCTGGGCCCGTCCGGCTGCGGCAAGACGACCACCCTGCGCATGATCGCGGGCTTTGAAATGCCCACGAGCGGGAAGATACTCCTGAACGGCAGGGACATCAGCGAACTGCCCCCCAACAAACGTCCCGTCAACACCGTATTCCAGCGGTACGCCCTCTTTCCCCACCTGAACGTGTTCGAGAACATCGCGTTCGGGCTGAAGCTCAAAAAGGTCAGAAACACCTACCGCAACAAGAACGGCGACACCTACACCAGGGAGGAACACCTCAGCAAGAAGGAGATCGCCGAAAAGGTCAAAAAAGCCCTGGAGATCGTCGACCTCGAGGGGTTTGAAAAGCGCTCCATCTCCACCCTTTCGGGCGGGCAGCAGCAGCGCATCGCCATCGCCCGCGCCATCGTCAACGAGCCGGAGATCCTCCTTCTGGACGAACCTCTCGGCGCGCTCGACCTGAAAATGCGCAAGGAGATGCAGCTCGAACTCAAAGCCATGCACAAGAAACTCGGCATCACCTTCATCTATGTCACGCACGACCAGGAGGAAGCCCTGACAATGTCCGACACCATCGTGGTCATGGCGGACGGCGTCATCCAGCAGATCGGCTCCCCCGCCGACATCTACAACGAGCCGAAAAACGTATTCGTCGCCGACTTCATCGGCGAGAGCAACATCTACAACGGCATGATGCCCGCCGACCGCAGGGTGCGCTTTTTGGGGCGGGAATTCGGGTGCGTGGACGAAGGGTTTGAAAAGGACGAGCCCGTGGACGTCGTCGTGCGCCCCGAGGACGTCCGCATGGTCCCGCCCGAAAAAGGCATGCTGCAGGCGACCGTCGCGAGCGTGGTGTTCAAGGGCATACACTATCAGATCGTCGCCGAGATCGGCAAGGCCGAGATCGAAATACAGAGCACGCAGAAAAAGGAGATCGGCGAACGCATCGGCATCGTCATCGCCCCCGACGAGATCCATGTCATGAAGAAGGAATTCACCGTCAACCGCTTCGACGGCACGATCACCAAGAAAAACACCGTGGAATTCGGCGACGGCGAGTTTGCCTGCGACGTCACCCAGCTCTATCCCGGTTCCCGCCTCGACGAGGAGGGATACCTCGTCACCGCCAAGGGCGAAAAGGTCGACCTCACCGGCGTGCCCGTCGTCGTCGAAGTCGGGCTCGGCGACATCCGCATGAGCGACGACCGGGAGGAAGGCGGCGCCGAGGGCAACATCATCTCCCTCATCTACAAGGGCGACCACTACCGCTACATCGTGCGCACGGAGAACGAGGAGGACTATGTACTGGCGAGCGAGGACCTCTGGAACGAAAACGACCACGTCAGCCTCATCATCCCGCCCGAAAAGATCAGGCTCACACTCAAAAAGACGGAGGAGAAATAAAGAAAAATGGTCCGGTTTCATTTTTCGCGCAAGCAGCTCTGCATCCCCTATGCGGTGTTCCTGGCGCTGTTCGTCGTCATTCCCATGCTGCTCATCCTCCTCTATGCCTTCACGGGCGAGGATGCGGACGGCAACCTCTACTTCTCCTTTGCCAACTTCCTGAACTTCTTTTCCAGCGGCTCCAAATTGCAGACGCTGGGCGTCAGCCTGACCATCGCGTTCATCACGACCTTCTTCTGCCTCGTCATCGCCTATCCCGTCGCCTACATCCTGGCGCGGAGCGGCTGGAAACGGGCGTATGTCCTTCTGATGCTCTTCATCGTGCCCATGTGGCTCAACTTCGTCCTGCGCATCACGGCTTTGCGCGAACTTCTGAACATCATCGGGTTTCTGGGCAACTATGACTATGTGAACACGATCATCGGCATGGTGTACGACTTCCTGCCCTTCATGATCCTGCCCCTCTACAATTCCCTGCAAAAGCTGGACAACAGCCTGCTGGAAGCGGCGAACGACCTCGGCGCGGGGCCTGTACACACCTTCCTGCACGTCACGCTCCCCCTCTCGATGCCCGGCATCCTTTCGGGCATCACCATGGTGTTCATGCCCTCCATGACCAACTACGTCGTCAGCGAGACCCTCGGCAACTCCAACATCACCATTCTCGGCAAGATGATCGAGGAATACTTCTCCACCTACGACGACATGCACATGGGTTCGCTCATCTCCATCATCCTGCTCGTCATCATCTTCATCACCATGCTGGTGAGCGGCGGCTTCAAACAGAATTCCGACGAATCTTCCGCGAGAGGTGCCAACTTATGGTAAAGAACAAACGAAAAATCCTGAACGGCATTTCCGCCGTCTATCTCCTCCTCATTTTGCTGCTCATCTACGCCCCCATCCTGCTCCTCGTCGTCACCTCCTTCTCGTCGGCGCGGATCATCGGCGAAGAGGGCACGTTCAGCTTCGTGTGGTACGCCGAACTCTTCCAGAGCGAACGGGTCATGGGAATCCTCGTCAATACCGTGGTGCTGGCGCTGATCGCCGCCGCGCTTGCCACCGTCCTCGGCACGGCGGGTGCCATCGGCATCTTTTACAGCAAAAAGCGGGTTTCGGCCGCGCTGCAAGGCGTCAATCAGATCCCCGTCGTCAACGCGGAGATCGTCACCGCCCTCTCCCTCGCCATCCTCTTCGCCGCCCTGTCCCTGCAGCGGACCTACTTCTCCCTGCTCGTCGGGCACCTGGTGCTGTGCACCCCCTTCGTCATCATCTCGGTGCTGCCCAAACTCAAACAAATGGACAACAACCTCTACGAAGCGGCGCTCGATCTGGGCGCGTCGCCCACGCAGGCTCTCTTCAAGGTGGTCATCCCGCAGATCGCTTCGGGCATTCTGTCGGGCTTCATGCTGTCCGTCACCCTATCGCTGGACGATTACATCGTGACCTCCTTCACCAAGCCCGCCACTTTCGACACCATTTCGACCTACGTCTACAACGCGGTCAAAAACGAATCCAAGAGCGACCTGCCCCTCATCCGCGCGCTGTCCGCCATCGTGTTCCTCCTCATGATCGTTCTGGTCGTCGCGGCGATCATCGGCTCTTCCCGCAAACAGAAGGAGGAAAAAAACAAAAATGCGTAAAATCCAAAGATTTCTCGCCCTCGCGGGCGCGGCGGCCGTCGCCCTTTCCCCCCTCCTGTTTTCCGCCTGTTCGGAAGGAGAGCAGAAACAGGTGCTCCGCATCTACAACTGGGAGGACTACATCTGCAACGAGGACGACGAAGAGGCCGGTTACATCGACCTCATCGCCGCATTTGAAGAAGCATACGGCTGCACGGTGGAATATTCCACCTTCGGCACCAACGAAAACATGTACAACGAACTAAAAATCAACGAGGGCAGTTACGACCTCGTCTGCCCCTCCGACTACATGATCATGAAGATGATCAACGAGAATATGTGCGAACCGTTCAGCGAGGATTTCAAAACGAACAGTTCCTATGCCGAGAACGTTTCTCCCTATATCAAAAACATTTTCGAGGAGAACGGCTGGGACGACTATGCCGCCGGCTACATGTGGGGCACGATGGGTTTCCTGTACAATCCCGCGGCAAGCAGCACCATCGCCGAAGACGTACAGTCCTGGCTGGTGCTCGAGAACGAGGCATACGAAAACAAAGCCACCCTCAAAGACTCGGTGCGCGACACCTATTTTTACGCCCTCGCCTGCGTCTACAACGACGAACTCGCCGCGCTTGCGGAAGTGTATGAGAGCGGCGGAATCGACGCGGAAACGTATAACGACGGCCTCAACGAGATCATGAACCGCACGGACGAAGAAACCGTGGAGAAAGCGCGCGTCTATCTCAGAGAGATCAAGAAAAACATCTACGGTTTCGAGGTCGATTCGGGCAAAAACGACATGGTGACGGGCAAGATCGACATCAACTTCTGCTGGAGCGGCGACGCCGCTTACGGCATCTACGAGGCGGGCGAAGAGGACGGCTCCTCCCTCGCCTACTCCGTCCCCGACTACGTTTCCAACATCTGGTTCGACGGCTGGGTCATCCCCAAGGGCGGCAACGTGGAGCTTGCGGAGGCATTTCTCGACTTCATTTCCCGCCCCGAATACGCCATGATGAACATGGATTACATCGGCTACACCTCGGTCATTGCGGGCGACGAGATCTATGAAAACTGGGTCCTGGACGGATACGAAGTCGAAGAGACGGGCGCGGCGCTCGAAGAGATGATAGAGAACGGCGAAGCCGTCGCCTATGACCTCGGCTATTTTTTCAGCGACGATCCGGACACGGACGCATACACTTTCTACGCCTACGCGGGAGAAGAAAACGGCATGCTGGGCGCGCAGTACCCTACCTACGAAGTGGTGCTCCGCTGCGCCGTCATGCAATATTTTGAAGAGGACGCCAACAACCGCATCAACATGATGTGGGAGGACGTCAAGGGCGCGGAGATCCCCATTCCCGCCGTCATCTTCATCGCCGTCATCATCGCCGTCGGCGCGGGCGTGTACCTGTTCACCAAGTACGGGTACGACTGGTTCCGCGGCAAGCCCAAAAAAGGCTATACCAAAGTGAACGGCGAAGAGAAATAGACGACCGGAAGGAAGGTGAAAACCATGGATAAAAGAGATTTTGCAACGGTGCGGCGCAACCTGACGGAAAAAGGATATGCCGTGCAATGTTTCGACACCGCCGCGGAGGCAGCCGCCTATCTGGACGCGCAGATACAGAACAAAACCGTCGGTTTCGGCGGTTCGGTCACCCTCGAACAGATGGGGCTTTACGAGAAACTGCAAGCGCACAATACGCTCTATTGGCATTGGCGCATCCCGCCCGGCAAAACGGACAGAGAACTGCGGGCGGCGGCAAACGCCGCCTCCGTATACATTTCTTCCGTCAACGGATTGGCGGATACGGGCGAGATCGTCAACATCGACGGCAACTGCAACCGCATCGCGGCGATCTTATACGGGCACGAAAAAGTCTATCTGATCGCGGGCGAAAACAAGCTCGCCAAAGACTGCGAAGGCGCCCTGTTCCGCGCGAGAAACACGGCGGCGCCCCTGAACGCGCGGCGCATCGGCGCAAAGACGCCCTGTGCCGCCCGCGGGGACCGCTGCTACGACTGCAAGAGCGAAGGCAGGATCTGCCGCGGTCTGTCCGTCCTTTGGGAAAAGCCCATGGGAGAGGACGTTGAAGTCATTCTGATCCACGAAGATCTGGGCTTCTGACCGCCCCTTTGAAAAGAGCGCC
>CAZTND010000002.1:0-31503 GCA_964615285.1 uncultured Clostridia bacterium | reverse complement strand
GCGCCGCGCTCTTCGTCGTATGTGAATTCGCTGAAAAATGCGCCGAAATCGGGGCAAAAATAACGATACGAGAAGAACAGGTGCTGCATTTCTTCGGGAACATTTGCGTTGATGTCCCCCGTCATATTATTCCAAAAGTACGTCATTTCGCCGGTGGCGGTGTCCGATCTTGCCATGAGATCGAACGCATATCTCGTTCCTTCCTGTTCATAGCCGTAATACCCGTCAAGGCTTGCCGGCCCGACGTTCAGCCAGTTTCCCGCCAGGTACATATATCCATCCGCCGTCACAGCACTGCTCTCCCCCCCCCCGGAAGTTCAACCGTCACTTCCAATGCCGCGCTCGCATTGGAGAAAGCGGCGTCGGAAAAGGCGGCTTCCCGTTCCTCTTCCGTCACTGCGTCGGAGACGAGCGCGTCAAAGTCCGTGTCCTCCGTCAACGCAACGGAGGGCGTTTCTCCCTCCCCGCTGCCCCGAACCGCTGTCGGAGCCGCTGCTGCCCGAACTGTTCGTCCCCGCATCGCAGGCGACGAGCCCGAACGCGCATGTCAGGGCGCAGACGAGCGCCAGAAGCGATACCAAAAAACCTTTTTTCATATGAATTACCTCCTCGCGGGATATGATAAAAGCTTACTTTTCCTGACTTTCGGAAAAAATATCCTTCGGCGGGACAAAGCTCCGTTTCCGGCAGCTTTTTTATCTTTCCCGCCTTTTTTTCTTGCCTTTCGGAAAAAATGATGATATAATGAAAAAAATAAACTTGTATATGGATAAAATATGAGAATCGTTGTCAAAGTCGGCACCTCTACGCTTGCCTATCCGACGGGCAGGATCAACATACGGCACGTCGAAAAACTCGTTAAAGTCCTGAGCGACATAAAAAACGCGGGGCACGAGATCATTCTCGTCTCCTCGGGCGCCATCGGCATGGGCGTCGGCAAGCTCTCCCTCCCCCGCCGGCCCGAGGACATCGCCACCAAACAGGCGGCTGCCGCCGTCGGGCAGTGCGAACTGATGTACACCTACGACAAACTTTTCTCCGAATACGGGCACACCGTGGCGCAGATCCTGCTCACGGGCGAGGACATGGAGAACGCCGAACGGCGGCACAACTTCGAGAATACCCTCAACCGGCTGATCGAACTGCACACGCTGCCCGTCATCAATGAAAACGACACGGTCGCCACGGCAGAGATCGCCCTCGGGGACAACGACACCCTGTCGGCGACGGTCGCCTGCTCGGTCCGGGCCGACCTGCTGATCCTCCTCACGGACATAGACGGCTTGTACACTGCCAATCCGCGCGAGGACAAGGACGCGCGGCTCGTGCCGCTCGTCGAAAAGATAACGCCCGAAATCGAGGCTTTGGGGGGCAAGAGCGGCACGCGGCTCGGCACGGGCGGCATGATCACCAAACTGCGCGCGGCAAAGACCGCAACGGCGGCGGGCATCGACATGATCATTGCCAACGGCAACGATCCCGTAATATTGTACGAAATTATGGAAAGAAAGAGCGTCGGAACGCTCTTCAAGGGGAAAAAATCATGACGACACAGGAAATTCTGAAACGTGCAAAGAAAGCGACGCGCGAACTTGCCGCCGCTTCCAATCAACAGAAAAACAAGGCGCTGGAACTCATGGCGGAATGCCTTCTGGAGGATACGGACAAGATCCTCGCCGCCAACCGGAAAGACTTGGAGGCCGCCAAGGGCGTCATATCGGACGTCATGCTCGATCGGCTCGCCCTGTCCCCCGCGCGCATCAAGGGAATGGCGGACGGCATTCTTGCCCTCATCGCCCTGCCCGACCCTGCGGGCGAAGTGCTCGTCCGCATCGAACGCCCGAACGGGCTGGTCATTGAAAAGACCGCCGTGCCCATGGGCGTCGTCGCCATCATCTATGAGAGCCGCCCCAACGTCACCTCGGACGCCGCCGCGCTCGCCTTGAAGAGCGGGAACGTATGCGTGCTGCGTTCGGGCAAAGAGGCGTGGCGTTCCGCCAAAGCTGTCGTGGACGCCCTGCAGCGCGGCGTACTGTCGGCGGGATTTTCCCCCGCCTGCGTGCAGCTCATCGAGGACACCACCCGCCAGAGCGCAGCCGACCTTATGACGGCAAACGGATATGTCGATCTCCTGATCCCCCGCGGCGGGGCGGGGCTCATCAACGCCTGTCTCGAAAATGCCACCGTCCCCTGCATTCAGACGGGCACGGGCATCTGCCACATCTATGTGGACGAATTTGCCGACTTTGAAAAGGCACTGAACATCGTCGAAAACGCAAAGACCAGCCGTCCCAGCGTGTGCAACGCCGCCGAAGTCTGCCTGGTCCATGCGGCCGTCGCCCCCGCCTTCCTCCCCCTTCTGAAAAAAAGATTGGTCGACGACCGGGCGGCGGCAGACAAACAGCCCGTTGAACTGCGCCCGGACGAAGAGGCGCGCAAATACATCGAAGGCACTGCCGCAAAAAAGAAAGATTTTGACACCGAATTCCTCGATTATATCCTTGCCGTTGCCGTCGTGAAGGACGTGGAAGAAGCCATCCGGCACATTTCCAAACATTCCACGGGGCACTCGGACGCCATCGTCACCGAGGACCGGGACAACGCAAACGCCTTTGTGACGGGCGTGGACAGCGCGGCGGTGTACGTCAATGCCTCCACCCGCTTCACGGACGGCGGCGAATTCGGGCTCGGCTGCGAGATGGGCATTTCCACCCAAAAACTGCACGCCCGCGGCCCCATGGGACTTCGGGAACTTTGCACCTATAAATATATCGTTCGCGGCAACGGTCAGATCCGCTGAAAAACAAAAATAAGGGCGATTTCTTTCGCCCTTTTTTTGTATTTTATAGATATTATGTTAGACATAATACATCGCAAAAATAATAAAAATGGAGAAAAACAGTGATATGGAACAGACCAGATTCTATTACAGTTTCGAGCCCGTCGCCATCGACGTGTCGGACGAAAAGGAAGCCAAAAAAATACGGCCGTCCCTTCGTCGGCTTTGAAAACGACCTGTCCGACCGTTTCCGCCAACTGAAAGAGGCATACGACTGCGGCAAAGCGGCAAAAAGGAAGACGTGCACATCACCGTCAACGCCTTCCCGCCCGTTTCGGGCGTCGCGGAGATAGCCGTCTTTCACAAAATCAAATTCAGACTTTTCTCCCGCGCCGTCAAAAAACAGTGTTTTTCCCTCTGCATCACGAAATACGAAGCGGACGGAACCATGGATCTTTACGAATACGAAACGAACGATTTCCGGGAAACCGAACAGATCTTCCGGGACTTCCTGCAAGACCGCGCCATTCCCGACCTGACGAAATGGAACCGCTTCCCGATCGGGTGACAGATCGCCGGCTTCCCTCTTCCGAAGTCCTTCACTTACAAAAAAACGCGCTCATTTGTTTTACTTTTTGAATCGTTTGCGTTATAATAGCGGTGAAATGAACCGTTTTGCGGAGGAGCGCGCAATGAAAAAAGTTAAAATCACCGTGATGAGGACGGCGTGCTACACAGACTTGATCGAAAAGTACGAAAACCCGATCTCGCACGCCTGCGACATGCGGGAAGGGCAAACGTTTATCGCAAACGGCTGGAAAAAACCGCCGGATTTTTGCGACAGCGCCTGGGAAAGCATATCCGCTTTTGTGATGGCGCTGGCCCACGGCGGCGAAAACTTTTATGACGGTTGGATGAAGAACAAGAGGTCGGCAATGATCTCCTGCAACGACGGTTTTCGTCCCGTCAGCTTCCTGCTGGAAGTCATGGATGCGGATGCGGATTGAGCGATCACAATTTACCGAACAGCCAAAAGGGAGAAGACCTTTGAAAATCTTCTCCCTTTTTTCATCCCCTTCGGGACGATCTTCCGTTTTGCCGTTCGCGATTATTTTTTGGCGTCCTTTCTCTTGCGGTACATGCGCATGAAACTCTTGGAGATCTCCACGGCGACGAGCGGGAAGAGCGTCAGCGCGATGCAGATGAGCCATTCGCTCCAATTGATGGAAACCAGGCTGAACAGCTGCTGCAGCGGCGGCACGAACAGCACGAGCGCGATGATCGCCGCCGACGCGAGGAGCGCCCACCACAAGGTCTTGTTGTGTCCCTGCCCCGGCTTGAAGATCGAGTCGTAGTTGGAGCGCTGGTTGAGCGCGTGCGACAGCTGGGAAACGGACAGCACGATGAAAGTCATGGTCATCGCCTGGTCGTGGTTATCATAGATATTCATGCCGATGAAGTACGCCGCCAGCGCCGCCGCCGAAATGAACAGCCCGTGCAGAATGATGCGGTAGATCATCCCCCGCTCGAAGAGGGTGCCCGACCGCACGGGCTTCTGTTGCATGATGCCCGAATCGGCGGGATCGACGCCCAGCGCAACGGCGGGCAGCGAGTCGGTCGCCAGATTGATGAGCAGGATATGCACCGCCAGAATGGGCATTTCCCAGCCGAAACAGACGGCAAGCAGCAGAATGAGTATCTCCGCGATGTTGCCCGCGACGAGGAACTGGATGACCTTCTGGATGTTGCGGTACACCCTTCTGCCCTCGCGCACGGCATATTCGATGGTGGTAAAATTGTCGTCGAGCAAGATCATGTCCGCGGCGTCCTTGGCGACGTCCGTGCCCGTGATGCCCATGGCCACGCCGATGTCCGCCTCTTTGAGAGCGGGCGAATCGTTGACGCCGTCGCCCGTCATGGCGGCGACTTCGCCGCAACGTTTGAGCGAACGGATGATGCGCAGCTTGTCGGAGGGAGAAACGCGGGCAAATACCACGCAGTTCCCCACCGCCGCGTCGAGCTCCTCGTCCGTCATCTTCTCCAGCTCCTGCCCGGAAATACAGGTAT
Organism: uncultured Clostridia bacterium; assembly: GCA_964615285.1. Taxonomy (GTDB): domain Bacteria; phylum Bacillota; class Clostridia; order Christensenellales; family Borkfalkiaceae; genus RGIG4074. The sequence goes on along the minus strand of CAZTND010000002.1, from coordinate 26,657 downwards.
TCCCCTCGCGGAAAATGTGGAGCTGTCCGGCGATCGCCATAGCGGTGACCTTGTGGTCGCCCGTGATCATGACGACGCGGATGCCCGCCTCATGGCAGGTCTCCACCGCCTGAATGACTTCCTTGCGGGGCGGGTCAATCATGCCCGTGACGCCGATAAAAGTCATCTCGGACTCGATGTCCGCGTCCTCCTCTTCGGGGACGGCGGCATGGACGCGTTTGGCAAAACCGAGCACGCGCAGCGCTTCCCCGCTCATGCGGTTGCAGAGTTTTAACACGTTCTCCCGGTCGGCATCCGTCATCGGGCGGACGCCGTGTTCGGTCTGATACATCGTGCACAGGGGCAAGAGTTCATCCACCGCTCCCTTGGTGTAGGCGACGAGCCCCTCCTCCGTCCGATTGAGAACGGTCATGCGCTTGCGGTCGGAGTCGAATGGCTGTTCGAAGAGGCGCGGGTGCGCGTCCTCGTACGCCTCCGCGTCGATGCCGAACTTTTCGGCAAAGAGCACGAGCGCGCCTTCGGTGGGATCGCCGAGGATGTTGCCCGGCTTATCGGGATCCTTCTTGGCGTTGACGCAGAGCGCGCAGGCGGATAGCAGATCCGCATAGACCTTTTTGTCGTATTTTGCGGCGAGTTCTTCCGTGGAAGTCGTCCGCTCCGCTTCGAAATCGCCGTTGACGGCGACATATGTGACGGTCATTTTGTTGAGCGTCAGCGTACCCGTCTTGTCGCAGCAGATGACGGAAGCGCTGCCGAGGGTCTCCACGGCGGGCAGGCTCTTGACGAGCGCGTTTTTCTTTGCCATGCGCTGCACGCCGAGCGCCATGACGATGGTCGACGTCGCGGGCAGGCCCTCGGGAATGATGGAGATCGCCAGCGAAATGGCAATGAACACATAGTTGACCCACGCCTCCCAGCCTTCGCGGATGAGGCCGATGCAGAAGATGAGGACGCAGACGATGAGCCCGACGACCGAAAGCGTCTTGCCCACGGCGTTGAGCTTGCGCTTCATGGGCGTGTCGAAATCGTCCTGTTCGTCCAGAAGCCCCGCGATCTTGCCGACCTCGGTATTCATCCCCGTGCCCACGACGATTCCCGTCGCATTGCCGTACATGACGATGGACGAACTGTACGCCATATTCACGCGGTCTCCCAGGGGCGCGTTTTCGGGCAGGACGGTCACCCCGTCCTTTTCGGCGGGAACGCTTTCCCCCGTCAAAGCGGCCTCCTGTATCTTGATGTTGGAGTCGCGGATGATGCGGATGTCGGCGGGCACGATGCACCCGTCCTCCATATACACCACGTCGCCCGGCACCAGCTCGGACGCGGGCACGACGCTCTCTTCGCCGTTGCGCATGACCCGCGCGGTGGGCGCCGTCATGCTTTTGAGGGCTTCGAGGGCGTTCATCGCCTTCTTTTCCTGAATGACGCCGATCGTGGCGTTCAGGGCAATGACGACGAGAATGACGATGCATTCCGCCAGCCCTTCCCCGTCCACAAAATACATGACGAAGGAAAACGCCGCCGCGATGAAGAGAATGATGACCATGACATCGGTGAGCTGCTCGAAGATCATCTTCCCGATGCTCTTTGTCTTTTTCTCCCGCAAGTTATTCTTGCCGTACTCCTGCAATCGTTTTGCCGCCTCGGCATCGCTCAGACCCTCTTCGGACGTGTGCAGAATCTCTTCCGCTTCCTCGGCGGTCAGCGCGTGCCAAGGCCTTTGTTGCTGACTTTCCATAAAAACTGTGGAAAAATCCTCCTTTCTTTTGAAAAATTTTTATGAAACGCAAAAAGACATAGCCGAAACCGGTTATGCCTCGTCGTTTTTCCTATTGAAATATTAAATCACTACTTCGGTTGCCGTCATCTGGATCGCAGCCGTCCGTGCTCATCGTTGCACTCCTTATCCAATAAAGCCGCCTATCGGCTTTTTTATATCATAACATAATTCCCGCTCCCTGTCAATGGTTTTCATATATCTTTTTGCTGTTCGTTAAAAAAGCCACAAACGGCATAAAACCGCCCGTATTTTTCTCTGTTTTTATTGTATTATGTCTGACATAGTACAGTGTAAAAATGGAAATATGAAAGTATAAGCCGCCAGACGGCGGCTTATACTTCTGTTTTCGAAAAATTGATTTTTTATTTTTCCCAAATTATGCGTTTACATTGTTCTGCTTGCGTTCATGAGATCGCCCAGCGTGATCTCCCCCCACGCATAATTCGTCAGATAACTCCCCTTGAACAGCCCGTCGTATTCCTTTTTGTGCGACAGATAATCATACAGGTCACAGCGGATCCTTTCGGGCACGATCCGCCTTTTGCCGTCCACGGACTCGATGATGTTCCCGATCCCGTACTCCTCCAGCGTATTTTTGAGCCGCAGCGCCTCTTTGCGGTACCTTGCCAGCGTGACGGCGTTTGCGGGCTCGTTTTCCCACAGATAGCCGATCGCCTCCTCGCTCGTCACATAGCCGCCGCGGCGATCCACCAGCAGGGCAAGCAGTTCCTTGGCCTTTTTATTGCGGAAGGCGATCGGTTTGTCGTCGATGAATACGTCGAAATAGCCGAATGTACGGATATAAATGCGGGGCGGTTCCGCCGCAAGCTCCTTTCCTTCTTCCCGATTGATTTTACAGAGCAAAACGTAACGGGGTGAGGCCGGATCGTCGCTTTTCTGCGAACAGATGGCTTTGATTTGTCTTTCGGCTCCTTTGCCGATGTCGTAATAAGTAAATTCCGCCTCCCCGTTTTTCAGAAGCTCCATGAATTTTTCGTAATCCACCGCGCTGCGGGAGACAAACTCCCCGATCGGCGTGCTCTTTTTCATCAATTCAAGCAGTTCTTCCCGCGAAAAGCCGAAAAACTGGCAAACATTGTCGCTGGCATACAGCGGCGTCACATACTCTCCCGTCACCTCAAAAGCGGCAATGCCGTCGGGATAGCGCATAATCATTTCCTGTATGCTCTCGTTTCTGGTTTTAAGGGAGATGTTCTCGCTGCGAAGAATATCCGCCTCCTTTTCGTCCCGCATCCGACGGCAGCAGAACAACGCCGCCATGGCATCGATTTTCAGAAAAATCCCCTGATAATTACATTTTTCCCCGTCGGCGAGATCCACTTTATATTGTATCTGAAGGGGCTGCGCGCCGCTCGGCGCCGCCCGGCGCGAGAATGCGCCGGCAAAAAATTCGTGCATGCGGGCGCGGTCTTCCGGACAGACGTTATGATCGATCCACTTTTCCGTCGCCTCTTCCATGCGCATGGGCATGTTGCGTATCCTGCCGAAAGTACTTGTGTTGCCGAATACGTATTTTACCGTTCTGTCGGCAAAATCGTATTCAAATATTTTCTCGAATATATCGGACAGCGCCCGGACATACCCTTCCGTTTCTCTCGCCCGTCTGCTCCGGTGCCTCTCGGTCACGTCAATGCAGACGCTCTGGAACTCTTCCCGGCCGTCGGCGCCCGTCACCTTCGCGATCCAACCGTACAGCCGCGCCTTTGTGCCGTCGCCGCGGAGCACGGATATTTCGCCCTCGATCGGCGTTCCCGTCGCATATACCCGATTCAAAAAGTGAGAAAACTTGCGCCGCTCCTCTATGGGGATCATCAGATAGATGTTATCTTTGTAAAATTCCAGATAATCCATTTCCCCGTCCCGCGTCTTCGGCAGGCGCAATATCTTGATCATCTGATTGTTGATCTGGGTGATCTTCGGATTCTTCTCGCAGGTGCATTTCAGCATGCCGAACGGCACGGTTTCATTGAGAAAAATAAAATTTTCGTACTCGGCTTTGAGCGCCGTGATGTCCGTCAGGACGGAATACCCTACGAAAACGCCGTCTTCCCGCATGCGGACGGTCGTCGTGTCCCGAACGAAAAGAACGCTCCCGTCCTTTCTGACGATGCGATACTCCGCCTCGCCCGACCGCTTTTCCGAAACAAGGCGTTTCACATACGACTGATAGATCGGCCTGTCGCCGGGATAGACCAGCGCGGCGCACGGATCCCCGTCCCCGGTGAACTCCTCCCGCGCGTATCCTGTCATTTCACAAAAATTCCGGCTGATAAAAACAGACCTGAGCGGCTCCTGCAATATATATTGCCGAAAACCGCCGATATACCGGTCCAATATTTCCGCTGTATTTTCCTGAATGTCCATATTATCTCCTGTCACATTTTTTCATGCCATCCCATATTTCCCGCTTCCCAAATTTTCAATAAAAATTATAACACAAAATCCGGTCATCGTCAATAATAAAAACGCCGCAAAAACAACTCTTGTCTTCGGAAGAGCCCGCTTTTTTATTATATTAGCGGACCCGCCGGCGCTATACCGATCCCGGCGCCCCTCTTTCCGCCATAAAAAAATACCTCCTGTTTTCACAAGAGGCATGCGCGGCAAAAGATCTGCCGCCCTTTATTTTTTATTTTTCCGCGTTCTTTTCGCGGAGTTCCGTCCTTTTGATCTTGCCGCTGATCGTCTTGGGCATTTCCTGTACGAACTCAACGATGCGTATCCACTTGTATTCCGCAAGTTTGCCATTGCAGAAATCCTTGATCTCCTTTTCGAGCTCTTTGGACGGAACGTATCCGTCGCTGAGAAGGATGTATGTCTTGATCGCCTGCCCGCGCAGGGCGTCGGGCACGCCGATGACGCTGCATTCCGCGACGGCGGGATGCTCCATCAGGACGTTTTCGATTTCATACGGACCGACGCGGAACCCGCCCGTTTTGATGATGTCGTCAAACCTGCCGTGGAACCAATAGAGTCCGTTCTCATCCTGCCACGCCGCGTCCCCCGTGTGATAGACGCCGCCCCGCCACACATGCCTGTATTGCTTTTCGTTGTCCAGGTAAGCGCAGAAAATGCCGACCTGCCTGCCGTTTTCGGGCGGGACGACAACCACTTCGCCGATCTCCCCCCGCGCCACGGGAAGACCGTCCTTGCCGCGCAATTCGATGTCATACATCGGCGAGATCCTTCCCATGGAATCCGCCACGGGCGCATCGCCCTTCAAATTGCCCGTCAACAGGGTCGTCTCCGTCTGCCCGTATCCTTCGCAAAGCGAAACGCCCGTGCTCTCCTTGAACAGACGGAACACTTCCGGCGCCAGCTTTTCGCCCGCCGTGGAGGCATGCCGCAGCCCCGGCATGTCGGGCAGTCCCTTGCGGACGAGATACCTGTATACGGTCGGGGGCGCGCAGAAAGATGTCACGCCGTAACGATTGATGATATTGGCGAGCTGTTTGGGGTCAAAATTATCAAAATCATACGCCATGACGGCGCAGCCGACCAGCCACTGCCCGTAAATCTTGCCCCAGGAAGCCTTCGCCCAGCCCGTTTCGGCGACCGTGAAATGCAGCCCGTCCTCTTCCGCCTGCTGCCAATATTTGGCGGTGACGATGTGCGCGAGCGGATAAGTGAAATCGTGTATGACCCCTTTGGGATAGCCTGTGGTGCCCGACGTGAAATACATCAGCATCGGATCGGCGGCAAGCGTGGGGACGCGCTCAACCTCGCCGCTCGCCCCTTCCATTTCCCGCGTGAGGTTGCGGAACCCCGCCTCGTCGGAATGCACGCACCAGAGTACGGGCGACGCAGTCGTATGTTTCAGCGCCTCTCCGATCTTCCGGGGCACGTCGTTCTGCGGCGTGCAGACGACGGCGCTTGCTTTCGACGCCTCGATCCGATACTCGAAATCGCCGACGGTCAGCATATGCGTCGCCGGGATCAGCACGGCGCCGAGTTTGTGGAGCGCCACCGCGACAAACCAATATTCATAGTGCCGTTTCAGGATGACCAGCACGCGGTCGCCCTTCTTGATACCGGCGGCAGCCAGAACGTTCGCCGCCCGGTTGCTCTGCTCCCGAATGTCCGCAAAGGTGAATATGCGTTCCTCGTTCTCCGTATTGCACCAGACCAACGCCTTTTTTTCCGGCGATTCGGACGCGATCGCGTCCACGACGTCGTAACCGAAATTGAAATCCGCGGGGTAATCGAATTCCAATTTTTCCAATCTGCCGTCGGCATCGAAATACTCCCGGCAATAGTTTTTATATATGCTCATATACCTCTTTTCCTTTCGGTCAAACGTTCCTGCCGGAAGCCACCGCGCCGAGGCGGCGGAACCGGTCGTATCTCTTCTGGATCAATTCGGGATCTTTGGACAGCGCCGCTATCTCATTGCTCAAAAGAGAGCGGATGCGCGCAAAAAACTCCTTCTTGCCGATGTCCCTTTCCGAAAGGATGCTCTCGATGACGCCGAGGCTCTTTGCGTCCTCGGCGGTGAGTTTGAGGCTGGCGGCGGCAAGATCGGCCTTCGCGGAATCCTTCCACAGAATGCTTGCGCAGCCTTCGGGCGAAATGACCGAATATACCGCGTTTTGCAGCATCCAGACGCGATCCGCCACGGCAAGCGCCAACGCGCCGCCGCTGCCGCCTTCGCCGATGAGCACGGAGATGACGGGGACGCAGAGCGTGCTCATTTCCGCCAGGTTTTCGGCGATCGCCTGCCCCTGCCCCCTCTCTTCCGCGCCGATGCCGCAATACGCGCCCGCCGTATCGACGAAACAGACGATGGGACGGCTGAATTTCTCCGCCTGTTTCATCAGGCGCAGCGCTTTCCTGTACCCTTCCGGATTCGGGCAGCCGAAATTGCGCTCGAAACGTTCCTTCGCCGTGTGCCCTTTTTCGATTGCGATCACCGTCACGGGGACGCCGTCCAGCCGGGCAATGCCGCCCACGATTGCCTTGTCGTCAGCAAAACGGCGGTCTCCGTGCAATTCGATAAAATCTTTGAATATGTTGTTGATATAGTCCAATCCCGTGGGGCGTTTGCCGTCACGGGCAAGTTTTACGCGATCATAAGCAACCGTGCCCATTTTCAATCTCCGTTATGCATTTTCAAAATTTCGGCGAGAAGTTCTTTCTGCCCGCTGCGCGGAACGATGCGGTCGATGAACCCGTGCGCCAACATGAACTCGGCGGACTGAAATTCCTTCGGCAGCGTCTGCTTGATGGTCTGTTCGATTACCCGTTTGCCGGCAAAACCGACCGTGGCGCCCGGCTCGGCGAGAGTGATGTCCGCCTCCATGGCGAAGCTCGCCGTGACCCCGCCCGTCGTGGGATCGGTCAGCACCACCACATACAGCAGGCCCACGTCGCTGTGCCGTTTGACCGCCGCGCTCACCTTCGCCATCTGCATCAGGGACAGAAGCCCCTCCTGCATGCGCGCGCCGCCCGATACGGTAAACCCGACGACGGGCAGACGGTTTTTGACGGCGTACTCAAAGAGAGCGGTAATCTTTTCACCCACCGCGCTTCCCATACTTCCCATCATAAAATAGGATTCCATGGCAAAGATACAGCACTTCTGCCTGTCGATGGAAGCCGTGCCGCAGACGACCGCTTCTTCCTCCTCGCTTGCCGTCTTGACGGTATCGAGTTTGTCCTTATAGCCGGGAAAGTCCAGTGGGTTGCACGAACGCACGTCGGCAAACAATTCGTGAAAACTGTTCTTGTCCGTGACCATACTGATCCTGTGGCGCGCCTTCATACGGAAATGATAGCCGCAGGAACAGACCAGGCGGTTGGCCCACAGGCGGCTCAGCGGCACGTCCTTATGGCAATTCGGGCAATTTTTTTCGGGTTCGCCGGCGTCCGCCTGCACGGGGGCGGCCATGCGCCCCCCTTCCTCCAATTTATTTTTCGGTTTCAAAAAACTAAGTAATGGCATACTGTCACCTACTGCCCATAAAAGTCAGATCATATTCGCCGGAAACAAACCGGCTGTCGGAAATGATGCGCAGCTGTTCCTCGGCGTTCGTGGGAATGCCGTCAATGACGAGCTCGCACAGCGCCGCGCGGAGCTTGCGGAGGGATTCCTCCCTCGTTTTGGCGTGCACCACCAATTTGCCGAGCAGGGAATCGTAATAAGGCGTCACGACCGTCCCCTCGACGAGGCAGGTATCGAACCGCACGAATGGCCCGCCGGGCACGTGCAGCATTTTCAGCGTGCCGCAGCTCGTCGCATTGATCCGGCATTCGATTGCCGAACCGATCAGGCGGACGTCTTTCTGCGTAAAATTCAGCGAGATGCCCGCGGCGATGCGGATCTGCCATTTGACGAGATCCACCCCCGTCAGCATCTCCGTCACGCAGTGCTCCACCTGCAACCGCACGTTCATTTCCATAAACCAGAAATTGCCCTTTTTGTCATAGAGAAATTCCAGGGTGCCCGCGCCGACATAGCCGATTTTTTTGACGGCGGCGACCGCCGCCTTCACGATTTTTTCGCGCTGCGCCCCCTTGACCGCCGGCGAAGGCGTCTCTTCGATGAGCTTCTGATTTCTGCGCTGTAAAGAGCAGTCCCTTTCGCCGAGGCAGACGACGTTGCCCGCCTCGTCGGCAAGGATCTGCAATTCGATGTGCCGCGCGGGAAAAATATATTTTTCAAGGTATACGGAGCCGTCGCCGAAGGCGCTCGCCGCCTCCGCCGTCGCCTGCATATACGCGTCGTCGATCTCGTTTTCGCCGCGGATCAGGCGGATGCCCCTTCCGCCGCCGCCCGCACAGGCTTTCAGCATGACCGGATAGCCGATCTTTGCCGCCGCCTTTTTGGCCTCGTCCAGCGATGCCACCGCCTTCGTGCCGGGAATAACGCGCAGCCCCGCGCCGTCCATGAGTTCTTTCAAGACGGCCTTGTCGCTCAGCCTCTCCATATTTTCGGGATCGGGTCCCACGAAGACGATGCCGTTTTTCCGGCAAAGCCGCGCAAAATGCGCGTTTTCGGACAAAAAGCCGTACCCGGGATGGATGGCCTGCGCGCCCGCCAAAAGCGCCACGCTGACGATCTGATTTTCGTTCAGATAACTCTCCGAAGCCTCCGCCTTCCCGATGCAGTAACTTTCGTCCGCCAAAGCCACGTGCAGCGCGTTTCTGTCCGCTTCGGAATACACCGCCACCGTGGCGACGCCCATCTCTTTACAGGCCCGTATGATCCGCACGGCAATCTCGCCGCGGTTTGCAATCAGAATCTTTGAAAACATAAATCACTCTCCGACCACGGCGAAAGAAAACTCCGCGCTGACGCACACCTTGCCGCCGACGCTGACGGCGCCTTCGGCAAAATAAAAAGGCGGTTTGGCCCTCGTGATGGTGCACATGGTCTCGATCTCGTCCCCCGGACGGACGGGATGGCGGAATTTCACTCTGTTCAGCCCCGTGTACATGGGAATTTTACCTTCCGTTATCGCGCCGGCAAGCAGGACGCATGCCGACTGCGCGAGTATCTCGCAGAGAATCACGCCGGGCACGACGGGATTCCCCGGAAAATGCCCCCGGAGGAAGAACTCGCTTCCCTTGACTTTGTAATGCCCCACCGCCGTTCCGTCCCGGTTTTCCACATCGTCGAGCAGGAGCATATCGTCCCTGTGGGGCAGGATCTTCTTGATTTCTTCCTGCGTCATGCGTTACCTCCTGATGCGGAACAATTCGGTGCCGAATTCGACGACCTGTCCGTTGGTGACGCAGATCTTTTCGATGACGCCGCTCTCCTCCGCGGAGATCTCGTTCATCAGTTTCATCGCCTCGATGATGCAGAGCGTCTGCCCCTTCTCCACGCGGTCGCCGATGGAAACGAAGGGCTTGGCGTTCTCCGCCGGCGCGGCGTAGAACACCCCGACGATGGTGGACTTCACGCTGATACAGCCGTCGCTGCCCTCGCCTGCCGCCTCCGGCGCCGCAGGGATCGCGGCGGGCTCGGGGGGACGGATGACCACCGGTTCGGGCGCGACGACGGGCTGCGAGCGTTCCAGCCGCACCACCTTGCCGTCCTCCGTGATCTCGAGCGCGGTCAGTTCCAGCTCCTTCATGAGCGCCGCATATCTACGAATATCCGCTTCCTTCATTTTGCCACCTTCCTGAACGCGAGACAAGCATTGTGCCCCCCGAAACCGAGAGAGTTGGAGAGCGCAAGATCGATCTCCCGCTCGACCGCCTTGCCGGGCGCATAATCGAGGTCGCACTCGGGGTCGGGTTCGGTGAGATTGATCGTGGGCGGAATGATCCCTTCATTCAGCGCATACAGGCACGCCAAAGCCTCCACGGCGCCCGCGGCGCCGAGCATGTGCCCGGTCATGGACTTCGTGGAACTGATGATCGAGCGGCGGGCCGCCTCTTCGCCCATCGCCTTCTTGATGGCCATCGTTTCGATCTTATCGTTCATGGGCGTACCCGTGCCGTGCGCGTTGATATACACCCTGTCCTGTTCGGTGTAGCCCGCTTCGCGCATGGCGTCTTTCATGGCCTGCGCGCCGCCGCGCGCTTCCGGATGGGGCGCGGTGATGTGGTTGGCGTCGCAGGTGGAACCGTACCCGCACACTTCGCCGTAGATTTTTGCGCCGCGCGCCTTCGCATGCCCGTATTCTTCCAGGACGAAACAGACGGCCCCTTCGCCGATGACGAATCCGCCGCGGCGGCGGTCAAAAGGCAGCGACGCCACATTCGGGTCTTCGGAGACGGAGAGCGCATGCATATTGACGAATCCCGCAATGGAAGAAGCGCAGATCGCCGCTTCCGTCCCGCCCGTCACGATCGCGTCGGCATACCCGTGGCGGATCAGGCGCATGGCCTCGCCGATGGCGTTGGAACCCGAAGCGCAGGCGGTGACGGCGGGCAGGGCAAACCCTCTGCAATCGTATTTGATGGCGATCATGCCCGCCGCCATGTTGGCGATCATCATGGGCACGAACAGGGAGGAGACCCTGCGGGGGCCCTTTTCGAGCAGTTTGGTGTGCTCGGTTTCAAAAGTGGAGATGCCGCCGATGCCGACGCCCAGATAGACGCCGAACCGTTCGGGCACGACATTCCCTTCTATGCCGCTCTCCTCCACCGCCTGCTGCGCGGCGACCAGGGCAAACTGCGTATAGCGGTCGGTGCGCAAAGTTTCGGATTTCTCCATGTAATCGAGCGCGTTGAAGTTTTTCACTTCGGCGCCGAGTTTTGCTTTATAATCGGTCGTATCGAACAGCGTGATCGGCGCGATGCCGTTCCTGCCCGCCTTCATGGCTTCCCAGGTTTCGGGAGCGGTCTTGCCGAGGGGCGTGAGCGCGCCCATGCCGGTCACAACGACCCTTCTGATATTTTCATTCATGTCTTGTTCTCCTTACATGGCGATGCCGCCGTCCACGCGGAGGACTTCGCCCGTTACATATTTGGCGCTCACGAGATACGCCACTGCTTCCGCCACCTCTTCCGGCTCCCCCATTCTTCCGAGCGGGATCATCGCAAGAAGCGGATTGTCCGCATGCGCCTCGGTCATATCCGTCCGGATGAACCCGGGCGCGACCGCGTTGCAGCGGATGCCCTTGGCGGCATACTCTTTGGCCACGGATTTGGTCAGCCCGATCAGCCCCGCCTTAGAGGCGGCATAGTTGCTCTGGCCGGCGTTCCCGATCAGCCCCGACACGGAAGAAATGTTGACGATGCAGCCTTCCTTTCCGCGCAAAAAGAGCGGCAGAAAATGGCGTGTCGCATTGAACGCGCCCTTGAGGTTGGTATCGACGACCTTGTCGAAATCCTCTTCTTTCATCATCGCGGCGAGCCCGTCTTTGGTCACGCCGGCGTTGTTGACGAGAATATGCACGCCGCCGAAATCGGCCTTGATCTTTGCGGCGGTCTCCTTGACGCGGTCAAAATCGGACACGTCGCAGGCATATGCCGCCGCCTCTACGCCGAATTCTGTCTTTATCCTGTCGCAGACGCCCGCCGCCGCTGCCGCGTTTCCGGCATATATCACCGCGACGTTTGCCCCGAGCGACGCAAGTTTACAGGCGATTGCCGCGCCGATGCCGCGCGAACCGCCCGTCACGACGGCCGTTTTTCCGTTCAGCATTGCGCCACCTCCGAAAGAAGCGTCGGGAAATCGGCGACGGAAAAGACGCGGACCTCTCCGCTGATCTTCCGGATCATGTTGCCGAGCGTCTTGCCGGGGCCGATCTCGATGAACGTATCGACGCCCGCTTTCATCATGTTGCGGATCAGCGCTTCCCAGCGGACGGGGCTGGATATCTGCTGCGCAAGCAGTCCCGCGACGTCCTGCGTATAGGGCTGCGCCGTCTTATTGGAATACAGAACGGCATCGCCGTCGCGGAAGGTCACCTTGGAGAGCTCTGCGGCAAACGCGGCAGAAGCCTCCTGCATGAAGGGAGAATGGAACCCGCCCTTTACCTTGATGGGCAAAGCCCTGCCCCCCGCCGCCTTGACATCCGCGGCAAAATCCGCCATCTGGGACGAGAGCCCCGCGACGGACACCTGGCCGGGACAGTTGAAGTTCACCGGATAGACAGCAGAATATTTTGCGCACAGTTCTTCGACCTTCCGATCGTCGAGCTTTACGACCGCCGCCATCGAAGCGTCGGTCTTTTCGGCTGCCGCCTGCATGAGTTCGCCCCGTTTGCAGACCAGCCGGAAACCCGTCTCCGCATCCACGATCCCCGCAAAAGCGCAGGCGGTAACTTCGCCGAGGGAAAAACCCGCGACTGCCGCGGGGCGGATGCCCGCCTCTTTCAGCACGCTTGCCGCCGCAAACTCCATGGCAAAGAGACAGGGCTGCGTGTTCTTTGTCTCTTTCAGTTCCTCGTCCGTCCCCTCGAAACACTGTTTCGACGTCCCGGGGCGGATGCCGTCGCAGAGGTCGAACGCTCTCTTTGCCGCGGGATACCGTTCATAGAGATCCCTGCCCATACCGGGGAACTGATCGCCCTGCCCGGAAAATACAAACGCTATTTTACCCATGATGCCGCACTTTTCAGGATGGGCTCCGCCTCATCCACGATCTCCTTTACGATTTCGGCGGCGGGCTGTTCTTTCTTGACCATCGCCGCGATCTGCCCGGACAGGAAACAACCGTTTTCGATGTCCCCTTCCTGTACCGCGCGCCGCAGCGCGCCCACCGCCAGCGCTTCCAACTCGTCGTCCGGCATGCCGCCGTACTCCGCCTTGCTGTAATTCTGCGCAAATTTCGTGCGCAGGCTGCGCACGGGGTGACCGAGCCGCTTGCCCGTCACCGTCGTGCAGAGGTCGGTCGCCTTCAGGATCTTTTCCTTATAGACGGGATGGATATTGCACTCGGTGGCGGAGAGGAAGCGCGTGCCCAACTGCACGCCCTGCGCCCCCAGCATGAATGCCGCCGCCACGCCGCGCCCGTCCGCAATGCCGCCCGCCGCGATGACGGGAAGGTCGGTGACGTCGCACACCTGCGGCACGAGCACGATGGTCGTGAGTTCCCCCACGTGCCCGCCGCTCTCGCCGCCCTCGGCGATCAACGCCGACGCGCCCAGGCGGGTCATGAGTTTGGCCATGGCGACCGAAGCGACGACGGGGATGACCTTGATGCCCGCCGCCTTCCAGTCCTTCATGTACTTGGAAGGGTTGCCGGCGCCCGTTGTGACCACTTCGACTTTCTCTTCGGCAACGAGGGCGGCGACTTCATCGGCGTAAGGGCTCATCAGCATGATGTTCACGCCGATGGGCTTTTTGGTCTTGGACCGCGCGATGCCGATCTGCTCGCGCACATAAGAAGCGGGCGCGTTCCCCGCGGCGATGATGCCCAATCCGCCGCCCTCGGAAACGGCCGCCGCCAGATTCCCGTCCGCGATCCACGCCATGCCGCCCTGCAATACGGGATACTCGATGCCCAATATATCGCAGATCTTGGATCTCAACATGTTTAAGCCTTCGCCTGCGTCTTGCTCTGGATGAATTTATCGAGATCGTCGACGGTTTCCACTTTCTGGTCGAGTTCGATCTCGATGCCGATCTCGTCCTCCAGGTTCATCAGAAGTTCCACGGTATCGAGGGAATCGATGCCGAGCTCCGTAAACGTGCTCTCCGGTTTGATGGTGGAAATGTCGCGGTCCGTTCTCTCCGCGATGATCTTTGCGATAACGTCGAAATACATGGTAAATGATACCTCCGAAATTTTTTTCGGACAACCCTTTGCGATTGCCCTCTACATTATATTTTGCTTGTTTGCTGTTCCTATTCTGTTCCGTCAAAGTTCCATCTTCGTTCCAAAACGAAAAAATTTTGTGAATTTTTTGTGATTTTCTCAAAAAGAGGACTTTTTTCCGGAAAAAACCGGCAGAAGAAAACAAAAAAACGCCCGGGCAAACGGGAAAAGGTAAGGCGCTGAAAAAAAGAGACGAAAAAAATTTCATTGCCGTTCCGCCCTTTCCCCTTCCCCCTCCCGCCCCGGCGACCGGCGCTCTGTTTTTCTTTGCTGCAAAAAAAAATTGTCGAAACGGCCTCCTTTCGGTTGACTTACCGCCGGAAATTTCGTATAATCGAATTGCAATGGGCCTCCCGGCTGCGGTTCGGGAGATTTATGTCGCATGCAGATACGCGACCACCCCTCACGGGTCAAGGCCATACGGACAGCCGGGTCGAATGCCGATCGGCGGCCACGCCGCCTTATTGATCGAGTTAAAAGCTCGAATTTTATAAGTTGGTTACTTTATAACCGGGTGCAGCCCGCACAAACTTGTGAAACGGTCAATAAAGCGCAGAAAGTATTTGCCATGCGAAACATCAAAGGCATTTTATACGATTTTACGATCTGACTTTTTCGGTGCGTGCAGGGTCTGCCTGCGCGCTTTTTTCGTGCGCGGCGTTTCCCACGGAGAGAACTATGGCAAAACTCAAACTTTACGGATTCAACAACCTCACGAAGTCGCTCAGCTTCAACATCTACGACATCTGTTATGCGAAGTCGCCCGAAGAAAGAAGGGAATATATTGCATACATCGACGAGCAGTACAATTCCGACCGCCTCACCAAGATCCTCACCAATCTCACTTCGATGATCGGCGCGCGCGTGCTCAACATTTCCGGGCAGGACTACGACCCGCAGGGCGCCTCGGTGACGCTGCTCATTTCCGATCTCTCCATGATCCCCGCAACAGGCCGGACGCAGGTGGCGCACCTCGACAAGAGCCACGTCACCGTGCACACTTACCCGGAATATCACCCCGAAACGTCGCTCGCCACCTTCCGCGTGGACATCGACGTTGCAACGTGCGGCGCGATCACGCCCCTGTCCACCCTCGATTATCTGATCGGCTCCTTCGATTCGGACATCATCACGATGGATTACCGCGTGCGCGGGTTCACCCGCAGCGTGGACGGGCGCAAGATCTTCAACGACCTGAAGATCAATTCCATACAAAATTTCATCTCCCGGGAAACGCTGCAAAAATACGACGCGATCGACGTGAACGTATATTCGGCAAACATCTTTCATACGAAGATGCTTTTGCGGGAGATCGACCTGAAAAATTATCTCTTCAATCTGGACGAAAACGAACTGCCGCCCGAAAAGCGGCAGGAGATCCTCGGCAGCCTGCGCAAGGAAATGATCGAGATCTTCAACGGGAGGAACGTTTACTGAACATGGACAGAAAAGCGCAGGAGCGCGCCCCCATCTACGAGGCGCTGGAAAAATTCGGAAAAATGCGCGTGGTGCCCTTTGACGTCCCCGGGCATAAGCGCGGGCGGGGCAACCCGGAACTCGTGCGCCTGCTCGGAGAAAAATGCGTGAGCATGGACGTCAACTCCATGAAGCCGCTGGACAACCTGTGCCACCCCGTTTCGGTCATCCGGGACGCGGAACGGCTCGCCGCGGATGCCTTTGGCGCGGAAAACGCCTTCCTGATGGTGGGCGGGACGACCTCCGCCGTGCAGAGCATGGTCATGTCCGTCGTGCAGGCGGGCGAAAAGATCATTCTGCCCCGCAACGTGCATCGGAGCGTGATGGGCGCGCTCGTGCTTTGCGGCGCGGTGCCCGTGTACGTCAATCCCGAATGCGACGCGCGGCTCGGCATCCCCCTCGGCATGAGCCTGCGGCAGCTCGAAGAGACCATCGCCCGCACGCCGGACGCAAAGGCCGTCCTCGTCAACAATCCCACCTATTACGGCATCTGTTCGGATCTGCGCTCCATCGTTAAACTCGCCCACGAACACGATCTGCTCGTCATCGCGGACGAGGCGCACGGCACGCACCTGTATTTCGGCGAAGGGCTGCCCGTTTCGGCGATGGCGGCGGGCGCGGATATGGCGGCGGTCTCCATGCACAAATCGGGGGGCAGCCTGACGCAGAGTTCCCTTCTTTTGGCAGGCCCGCGCGTCAACGGCGACCACGTGCGGCAGATCATCAACCTGACGCAGACGACGAGCGCCTCCTACCTGCTCCTTTCCAGCCTGGACATTTCGCGGCGGAACCTCGCCCTGCGCGGGAGAGAGGCGTTTACCGAAGTCGTGGCGCTCGCCGACTATGCGCGGGAGGAGATCAACGACATCGGCGGCTACTATGCCTATTCCAGAGAACTGATCAACGGGGACAGCATCTTCGACTTTGACCGCACGAAACTTTCGGTGCACACCCTCGACATCGGGCTGGCGGGCATTGAAGTGTACGACATTTTGCGGGACGAATACGACATACAGATCGAATTCGGAGATTTGGGCAATATCCTTGCCTATCTCTCCATCGGGGACCGGAAGCGGGACGTGGAGCGGCTGGTCAGCGCGTTGAGCGAAATACGGCGGCTCTACGCCAAGGACAAGACGGGACTGATGGAGAACGAATACATTCCCCCCGACGTCGCCGTCACGCCGCAGCTCGCCTTCTACGCCCCGAAGCGTTCCCTGCCCCTGGACGAAACGGAGGGCATGATCTGCTCGGAATTCGTCATGTGCTATCCGCCCGGCATCCCCATCCTCGCGCCCGGGGAACGGGTGACCAAAAAGATACTCGACTACATCCGCTACGCCAAAGAAAAGGGCTGTCAGATGACCGGTCCGGAGGACGCAAACATCGAGCGGCTGAATGTCATCGTCAGGAACTGAAACGCGCTTCCGCGCGGCAAAATAAGAGAGGTAAACTATGGATTTCTGGTTTTCCGAACAGCACACCAAGGACGTAAAACTGAGCATCCGCGTCGACAAACAGGTGTACAGCGGCAGGAGCGACCTGCAGCGCATCGACGTATTCGACACGCCCGCCTTCGGCAGGATGCTCGTGCTCGACGGGTATCTCATGCTGACAGAAAAGGATGAATTCATCTATCACGAGATGATCGTACATACGCCCATGGCGGTACATCCCCGGGTGAAAGACGTGCTGGTCATCGGCGCGGGCGACGGCGGCGCGGTGCGCGAGCTCACACGCTATCCCGACATCGAGCGCATCGACCTCGCCGAGATAGACGGACAGGTCATCGAAGTGAGCAAAAAATATCTGCCCTTCACTGCCTGCAGACTGGACGACCCGCGCGTGCACATCTACATCGAGGACGGGCTGAAATTCGTGCGGCGGAAGCAGGGAGAATACGACCTCATCATCGTCGATTCGACCGATCCCTTCGGCCCCGGAGAGGGACTGTTTTCCCGCGAATTTTACGGCAACTGTTTCAAGGCGCTCAAAGAGGACGGCATCATGGTCAACCAGCACGAAAGCCCCTTCTACGAGCAGGACGCGCTCGCCATGCAGCGGGCGCACAAGCGCATCATCGAATCCTTCCCCTTTTCGCGCATCTACCAGGCGCACATCCCCACCTATCCTTCGGGGCACTGGCTGTTCGGGTTCTCCACCAAAAAATACCACCCCCTGCGCGATCTGGACGAAGAGCGATGGAACGCGCGGAAGATCGCCTGCCGTTACTACACCACCACACTGCACCGCGGCGCGTTTTACCTGCCCGCTTATGTAGAGGAGATGCTGCAAGATGTTGAACAGGAACATTGAAAATTTCATCGGCTGCGACGCTTCTTACGCGGAAGCGGACGTCGTGCTCTTCGGCGCGCCCTTCGACGGAACGACTTCCTTCCGCCCGGGGACCCGCTTTGCCCCCGCCGCCATGCGCCGCGAATCGTACGGGCTGGAGCTCTACTCCCCCTACCAGGACAGGGAACTGACGGACGGCAATATCTTTGACAGCGGCGACATCGAACTGCCCTTCGGCTCGCCCGAGCGCGCGCTCGGCATGATAGAAGAGCGGGCGGGAGAGATACTCGCCGACGGCAAACTGCCCTTCCTGATCGGCGGCGAACACCTGACGACCCTCGGCGCGGTGCGTGCCGCCGCCGCAAAATATCCCGGGCTGCACATATTGCATTTCGACGCGCACGCCGACCTGCGCGACGAATATCTCGGCGAAAAGCTCTCGCACGCCTGCGTGCTCCGGCGGTGCCACGAACTGACCGGCGACGGCAGGATCTATCAGTTTGGCATCCGCTCGGGCGATAAGAGTGAATTCGAATGGGGGAAGGAACATGTCTTTACCCGCCTCTTTGACTTCGAGGGGCTGGAAGACGTTCTGGAAAGCCTGCGCGGCAGACCCGTGTACCTGACCGTCGATCTGGACGTTCTGGATCCCTCGGTGTTCCCGGGAACGGGTACGCCCGAACCGGGCGGCGTGAGTTTCGACGCGCTCCGGGAGGCCGTCACGACGGCATGCCAAACCCTGAACGTCGTTGCGGCGGACGTCAACGAGCTCTCCCCGCACTACGACGCGAGCGGCGCATCGACCGCCGCCGCCTGCAAGATCGCGCGGGAAATGCTCATCGCCCTCGCCTGCAAATAAAAACACGGCGCGCCGCGGCGCGCGCTGCAAAGACAAAAAAATCTGAAAGAGAGGTAGACCCAATGGGAAAAGCGCTCATCATCGGCTGCGGCGGCGTCGCATCCGTCGCCATTCACAAATGCTGCCAGAACAGCGGACAGTTTGAAGAGATATGCATTGCCAGCCGCACCAAGGAAAAGTGCGACGCGCTCCGCGACAAGCTGCAAGGCACGACAAAGACCAAGATCTCCACCGCCAAAGTGGACGCGAACAATGTGAAGGAACTCGTTGCGCTCATCGAAAAATTCTGCCCCGACGTCGTTCTGAACCTCGCCCTTCCTTATCAGGACCTGACCATCATGGACGCCTGTCTGCAAACCAAGGTGCACTATGTGGACACGGCGAATTACGAACCGGAGGACACGGCAAAATTTGAATACAAATGGCAGTGGGCGTACCGCGACAAATACAAAAAGGCGGGCATCTGCGCCCTGCTCGGCAGCGGGTTCGACCCCGGCGTGACGGGCGTCTTTACCGCGTATGCGCTCAAACACCACTTTGACGAGATCAACTATATCGATATCCTCGACTGCAACGGCGGCGACCACGGCTATCCGTTCGCCACCAACTTCAACCCCGAGATCAACATCCGCGAAGTGTCCGCCAACGGCTCCTATTGGGAGAACGGGCACTGGGTGGAGACCAAGCCGATGGAGATCAAACGGGAATACGATTTTGAAGGCGTCGGCAAAAAAGATATGTACCTGCTGCACCACGAAGAGATCGAATCGCTGGCGCTCAACGTGCCCGGCATCAAGCGCATCCGCTTTTTCATGACCTTCGGGCAGAGCTATCTCACCCACCTCAAATGCCTGGAAGACGTAGGGATGACCTCCATCAAACCCATTCTGTTCGAAGGGAAGGAGATCGTCCCCCTGCAGTTCCTGAAAGCCGTGCTGCCCGACCCCGCTTCCCTCGGCCCCCGCACGGTCGGCAAGACAAACATCGGCTGCATCTTCCGCGGCAAGAAGGACGGCAAAGAAAAGAACTATTATCTCTATAATATCTGCGACCACCGGGAGTGCTATAAAGAGGTGGGTTCCCAGGCCATCTCCTATACGACGGGCGTGCCGGCGATGATCGGCGCAATGCTCGTGATGAACGGCACCTGGACCAGACCCGGCGTCTACAACATCGAAGAGTTCGACCCCGATCCCTTCATGGAGGCGCTCAACAAGTGGGGACTTCCCTGGAAGGAAGATTTCGACCCCGTGCTCGTCGACTGATGGATACCCCCTGTTTTCTCATCGACGAGGCGAAACTCGCCGAAAACGCAAAGATACTGCGGGACGTCGCCGCGAAAGCGGGCTGTAAAATTCTGCTCGCGCAGAAGGCGTATTCCGTCTGGCAGACCTATCCCCTGCTGCAGGACAGCCTTGCGGGGACGGCGGCCAGCGGGCTGTTCGAGGCGCGGCTCGGGCGGGAAGAGTTCGGCAAGGAGGTGCACGTCTTTTCCCCTGCCTATCGGGCAGAGGACGTTTCCGCACTCGTAAAATACGCCGACCACATCGTGTTCAACACCCCCGCGCAAGCCGAAAAATTCGCGCCGGTGTGCCGCGCGGCGGGCGTTTCCGCCGGGCTGCGCGTCAACCCCGAATGCTCCACGCAGGCGGGGCACGCCATCTACGATCCCTGCGCCCCCTTTTCGCGCCTCGGAACGACGCGCGGCAATTTCAGAGAGGACATCCTCCCCCTTTTGGACGGGCTGCACTTCCATACCCTGTGCGAACAAAACGCCGACGCGCTGGAAACGACGGTCGCCGCTTTTCTGGAAAAATTCGGCAAATACGCCAAAAAAATGAAGTGGCTCAACCTCGGGGGCGGCCACCACATCACGCGGGCAGATTACGACCGCGAGCGGCTGATCCGCATCATAAAGGATCTGCGGCGGGAAACGGGTGCGGAGATCTACCTCGAGCCGGGCGAAGCGGTCGTCCTCGACGCGGGCACGCTGCACGCGCGCGTGCTCGAAACCATGAAAAACGGCATGGACATCGCCATTTTAGACGTTTCCGCCGCCTGCCACATGCCGGACGTCCTTGAAATGCCCTACCGCCCGCCCCTGCGCGGGAGCGGCGCGGCGGGAGAAAAGGCGTACACCTACCGCCTCGGCGGCCCGACCTGCCTGGCGGGCGACATCATCGGGGACTATTCCTTCGACGCCCCCTTAAAAATCGGAGACGAACTAATATTCGGGGACATGGCGCTCTACACGATGGTCAAGACCAACACCTTCAACGGCATGCCGCTGCCCTCCATCTGGCTGCAAAAAAAGGACGGGAAAACCGTCCTCCTGCGGAAATTCGGATACGAAGATTTCAAAAAACGGCTGTGACCCGGACAAAAAAACGGGGAAACGGGGCGGCGCAATGCGCCGCCCCGTCCCGTTGTTATCTCCGATATAATGATTTCCGCAACATGCGTTTTGTCTTTTCTCTGCCGGCTTACTGCTTTTTGGCAAAGATGTTCTTGCCCAAAGCCACCGCGCAGGCTATGAATGCGACCACCAGCAATGCGTCGAACACATACAGGATGATCTCCCAATCGAAGGAGGTCGCCGGAATGACGGTCGCGTTCGCCTCCGCGTAGAGAATGTTCTTCACGGCGCGCATTACATAGTAGATGTCCGCATCCGTCTCCGTGGAAGCCACGCTGCCGCTGCTCATGGAGAGCCAGAGGTCGTTGCCCGCGCGGATGCCTGCGTCAACCTGGCTTGTGCCGGCGCCCGCGTCCGTGATGACCATGCCGCGGAAGCCCCATTCGTTGCGCAGAACCTCGGTCAACAGCCCCACATGAGCGCCGGACCAGGTGCTGCCGACATAGTTGTACGAAGACATTACGCCCGTCGCGCCGCCGAGTTTGACCGATTCTTCAAAAGGTTTCAGGTAAATTTCACGAATGGCCTGTTCGGTGGACCAGGTGTTTACGCCGGAGCGGTTGGTTTCCTGATCGTTGAGGGCGAAGTGCTTGATGTAGACGATAAGTCCGCCGTCGCGCGCGCCCTTGGTGACATACGCCCCCGCGCCCGCGGAAAGGACGGCGTCCTCGCTGTAATACTCAAAGTTTCTGCCCGAGAAAGGAGAACGGTGAATGTTCATCGCCGGGGCATACCAACCCGTGACGCCGAGGGAATGCCCTTCATCCGCCATGTAATTGCCGTACATTTCCGCCAGCTCTACATTCCAGGTGGCGGCAAGCACGATGCTCGCGGGATAGGAAATACCCGAATCGGTCGAACCGAACATGTTGTTCCAGCCGGAAGGCCCGTCGATGTCGATGGTCGCGTCTTTGCCGATCGATTCCACTGCAATCGTCTGCCAGCCGCCCGTCGCGATGAGAGACGTCATTTCGCTCAGGCTCATCTGGCTGATCAGCTGATCCCATCTTTCGTCGTCGTAATCCAGACCCTGCATGTCGTCCAGAACGAGGTCGTCTTCGGAAGCCACATAATCGCCGGTACGGTAGTCGACGCCCGCCGTGTAGGTTTTGGTCACCGCCGTATCGAGAGCCTCGTCGTATTCGGCAAGATTGTCGAGATTGTATATGGTCTGGTCATCCGCCACGTCCGAAACGGAAGTCATCGCGGTCGTATAATTGGCAAAGCCGCCCGCACGGGAGAGATAGGTCGTGGTGGAACGCAAAGCGTCGTCGAACTGGTTGCTTGCGGCCTGATCGTCGTCCGAACGCTTGTTATTCCCTTCATAGAAGTAGTTGGAGCCCATCTCGACGGTGATTTCCTGGTCTTCGCCGTCCGTCGAGATGACGGTGTGCGAATCGGAACGGAGGGATATGACATAGTCGCCCGCGCTCAGCATGTAGCAGCCGGTCGTGCCGTCCGAATTGGAATGGGACGAATTATAGGAAGCCATATCTTCCGCTTTGAAAGTGATCTCGATTTCCTGAGAAGCGCCCGCGGCCAGCAAATCCGTCTTGGCATAGGCAACGAGGTTGACGGAAGATTTCTCAACGCCGTTTTCCTGGTCGTAATCGGTGTAAGGCGGAGTGAAATATACTTCCACGACGTCCTTGCCCGCAACGCTCCCCGTGTTGGTCACCTCGACGGTAATCGTGATTTCGTCGTCGCCGTCGAAAGTCGAATTGTCTCTCGTCCCGCCCACGATCTCCTGCGTGAAGGTCGTGTAGCTCAAGCCGTAACCGAAGGGATACTGCACCTGCTGGTCATAATTCAAGTATCCTTCCGTAGCCGCCGTTTCGTACCATTTGTAACCGACGTAAATGCCTTCAGCATAGTCCACATAGTTGGTGCCGCGATTACCGCCAAAACCGCCGAAACCGCCGCCGGAAGAAGAGGTATAATTGCTGTACGAGTTGTCACCGTAGTTCTGATAGGAAGGCGCGCTCGTCGCGTCGTAAGCGTATGTATCGGGGAGCCGTCCGGAGGGGTTGACCGTGCCGGTCAGCACGTCGGCGACCGCCTCGAAACCGTAAGAACCGGGCTGGCCGACCCACAGTGCGGCGTCGACGTTATACGTCTCCAAAAAGCCGAGTTCGAGCGGGTTGGCGCCGTTGTAAAGGACGATGACCGTGCCGAACGTGGTGCTCGCCTGGGAGATAAGAGCTTCTTCCTCGTCCGACAGCTCGAGGTAGTGATGCCCCTCCGACAGAACGTTCGTTCCGACGTCCGATTCGAGCAGATCGTTCCCTTCGCCGCCGCTGCGCCCGATGACGATGACGGCGATGTCCGAATAACTCTGCATGTTGGCAAAGGACGCCGTTCCCGTGAAGGTGGAAATAGCGGTGGTATCGTAGCTGAAATCCGCGGAACTGAATCCGCCGCCGCCCTGGTTGCTTACGTTCTCCTCGTACACCCCTTCATCGAGGGGCGCGGAGTTGACGTCGAAGCCTTCGTCCTCAAGCGCTTGCAGCAAGGTCAAAGCGCTCGCCGTGTCCGTCGCTCCCGAACCGGACCCGCCGTAAACGGGTGTGTACGCGGCTGCGCCGAGCAGGTTGATTGTCATGGAATCCGCAGACAGCGGAAGCGTTTCGTCCTCGTTGCGGAGCAGGACAATGCCTTCCTCCTCGATGTCGAGGGCGAGTCCTTCCCAATCTGACAGGGTGGTTGAAATTTCGTCGTCATCGGACGTCTGCGCCGACATAAACAGGTTGTCGATGGAAACATCATAGACGGTCAGCAACAGGACGTTGGCAACGATGAGCACGGCGAGAATGACGACCATCAGTCCCACCATACCGACATTGAACAGCTTGGAATGTTTTTTTGCAGCCATTAGTTTCAGAAAACCTCCTAAATTAAAAATTTCTCAATGAAGTAACGTTTTGGATTTTTTATTGCTCGATGTTGCGGAATTCTTTGCTACAACCTACCTCCTTATGACGATATTATATCCCGAACGGTCGGCGCATTCCCGCAGCGCGGCATCGGCGTCAGCCGCGCCTTATTGTGGCGTTGATTCAAACGACGGAATGCGCCTGCAATAAAGAACGCCTGTCTTTACCGTCCGGAATACGGTTAAAGTATACAGCAAAATGTCTCTTTCGGTTCAATTTTGTTGCAGACTGTGCTATTTTTACTGTACTTTGCCCGAACCCCTTCCGGCGCGGACGATACAAGCAGAAAAAAGCACAAAACGGGCGCGCCGGCGCAGAACTTTTTCCTTGCGCCCCGCCGCACGATGCCGCGCCGTGCGGCGCAATATTATGCGCGAAAAAAAGGCGCCCCCGACGGGGACGCCCTTCAATTTTTTCACGGCAAAGGCTTCAAAAGTCCCCCCCCCCCCCACTTTCTGCGGGAACGGGAATCACGATGCCCAGGCGGAATATCCCGCCGTGCGCGGACGCGGTAAGCGTTCCGCCGTATTTTTCCTCGACGATGTAACGCATGCTGCGCATGCCGTAGCCGTGATAGTCCTTGTCCTGCTTGGTCGTGACCGGCAAGCCGTCCCTGAACACGCGCTCGCCGCTGAACGTGTTGTCAATGCGGATGCACAAAAGTTCCCCGCGCCGACACACTTTGACGACGATGACGCGCGCCTCGCCCTCTTCGACGGCGCAGACGCTTTCCAGCGCGTTGTCGAGTGCGTTGCCGAAGAGGGAATAAATATCCGCCGATTCCATAAAACCGACGGCGCTCCCGTCCGCCATGCAGGAGAAACTGACGCCGAAATGTTCGCACTCCATATGTTTTTCCGTAAAAATCGTATCCAGCGCCTTGTTCCCCGTATCGATGAACGAGTCGTAGAGCGAAATCGCGCGCTCTATTTCCTCCAGCTGACTGTCGCGTTCGCCCCGGGAACGCTCAAAACGGAGCGCCGCAAGCTGATACTTCAAATCGTGGCACTTGCGCTCTATGATCTCCCTGTTCTGCATGGCGACTTTCCACTGCTCCTTTTCACGCTCGAAAATCTGTTCGAGCACCTTCTTTTCGTTCCGTATGCGGCCGCGTTCAAAAAGCCCGAATTGCAGGAACAAAAGCGCGAAACAGCAGATGACGGCGTATATCTTCTGATCGAGATTGGAAAAGTTCCCTTCGCCGAACATGACGTGACAACTGAGCACATATACCACGCCGAACATTACGCACAGAATCAATATAAGCCAGCCGTTGTCGCTTAACTCGGTCAGCTCTATGTATTTGAGGCGGCGCACGAAAAGGAAGAAAAAGAGAATACAGAAAACCACTTCCACCGCGAGCAGAAGCAAATTCGCCAGCCAGCCCTCAGACCCGAACCCGAGCAAGGACAGGATCCCCCGCCAGACGCAGTCGCATATATGTTGCATTACATACGCCGCAACGCCGTAAAACAGAACGTTCCGCACCGAAATCGAAAAACAGACGGCAATTACAGCCAGAACAAGCAGAAAATACAGAAGAAAAACCATGCGAAACCAGTCGATCTGCAACCATTCCACATTGCTCAGATCTCCGAAAAACCAGCTCACCGCTCCGTATGCACAGAGGCTGATCGCCACCCGAAGCGCAAACTTTTGTCGGCGCGGCGCATAAATGCAGACGAGAAAGGCGACGGAGAGCAGCTGAATCGGAAAGGAAACGATATACCCCAGCAAATCGAAAAAGAAGCTGACCATAAAGTTTTCACCAATAAGCAGCCAGGCTGCTCATGAATTCTTTTTTGCGCGGGCGGGAGATGCGCAACGCATCGTCGCCGAGAAAAACGGTGCTTCCCTTCACGGCCGTCACATAATCGAGATTGACGAGATAACAGTTGTTGCAACGGACAAAATTCGCGGAATCGAACAGCTCTTCCGTTTCGCGCAGCGATCCGCGCAGTTCAAAACTTCCGTCCTGCGTGTGGTACGTGAGCATGTTGTTGCGAACTTCGACATAACGCACCCGATGCAGAAAAACAATCCTTACTCCGCCGCTTGTGTTGACGCAAACGGATCGTTTTTTGCGGACGGCGGAAGCATCCTCCGCCCTCTGCAGTTTTGCCCGAAAATTAGAATAACCGATCGGTTTGACGATAAAATCGAACGCGTCGACTTCGTACCCTTTCAAGGCGTATTGCCCCATATTCGTGATGAATATCAGGCAAACGTTGGGATCGACCGCGCGCAACCGCTTCGCCGCCTCCATGCCGTTCATCTGCGGCATCCTGATATCCATGAACACGATATCGTACACCGGTTTATAGTCGCTGATAAAATCGATACCGTCGGAAAAACGGGTCAGTTTGTAAAGTTCTCCCTTTTCTTCGGAAAAACGCTTGATGTAGCGGACGATGATCTCCGCCTCCTTCCGTTCGTCCTCCACAAGCGCAATGTGCAACATCTTTTTTCCCTCCTTCCATGTATAAATCAAGCTTATTATACACCCTCGGATTGAAAAATGATGTCTGGTGATGTAGTTTGTATGAATTTTGTTGTATTTTGCATGAAATATTATTGAAAACACGAAGATTTCCGCGCTCGCGGCCGACAAAGCGCCGCCCCCGCCGCCCGGCGTTCATGCGCCCGCTCCCGCCCGC
>CAZTND010000001.1:47029-74258 GCA_964615285.1 uncultured Clostridia bacterium | reverse complement strand
GTTCTGATTTTTATTCCCTGTGGGCATTGCGCGTTGGTGGGGGTTCTTTACTTTTCGGTCCGAAAGCAAAGGGGGGAAGGCGGCAGACGGGGAATACAGAAAAAAGCCCGGCGACAGTAGCCGGGCTTAATTCGCTTTTGTGATTTCAGTCTTTCGGACGAACAAAAAGAGCGCAGCGGAAAAAATTTTCTGCGGAGCGGCTTATTTGTTCAGTTCTTCTTTGAACGTTTTGCTGGCTTTGAAAGCGGGAACTTTGCTCGCGGGAATGTTGATTTTCTCTTTGGTCAGCGGGTTGATGCCTTCTTTGGCGTCGCGCGCTTTGACTTCAAAGGTGCCGAACCCGATGAACTGGACTTTGTCGCCGTTCGCCATCGCTTCCTTTACGGTCGCAATGAATGCATTCAGGAACTTGTCCGCGTCCGACTTTTTCAGGCCGGCGTTTTCCGCAACTTTCGCGATTAACTCGTTCTTGTTCATTTTGCCCCCTCCTGTATTTTTTTCCGATCTCTCGGTTCATTATATACACTATACCATGAAATCCAAAATAATACAAGTGTTTTGAGGCAAAAAGGCGAGAATTTCTTTCCGATGCCCGCTTTTTTTCAAAAGTACCGCCGATCGGGCGGTTTTTTCGGGCATGTACGGGCGGAAAAGGCGGTTGCGCGATTTGTTGTCAGCGTTTGGACACGTTGAAGAAAAATTCCGCCACATCGCCGTCCTTCATGACGTAATCCTTGCCCTCCGAACGCACTTTTCCTTTTTCCTTGGCGGCGGCAAGGGAGCCGAGCTCCACCAAAGTCTGCCAATCCACCACGTCGGCGCGGATGAAACCCTTTTCAAAATCGGAGTGTATTTTTCCCGCCGCCTGCGGCGCCTTGGCGCCCTTGACGATCGTCCAGGCGCGCGTTTCCTTTTCGCCCGCCGTCAGAAAGCTGATGAGCCCCAGAAGGGAATAGGATTTTTTGATGAGGCGATCCAGGCCGCTCTCCTGCAAACCGAACTCTTCCAAAAACATCTGCGCCTCTTCGGGCTCCATGGCGGAAAGCTCCTCCTCGGTGCGCGCGCAGATGACCAGGACTTCGTTGCCCTCTTTGGCGGCAAATTCCTTTACCTTGGCGACAAAGGGGATGTCGTCCTCGCCTTTGCCCATATCCGCTTCGGCGATGTTTGCGGCGTACAGCACGGGTTTCACCGTCAGCAGAAAGAGGTCGCGCAGGAACTTTTCCTGCGCCTTGTCCTCGAGGGGAAAGGTGCGGGCGGGCTGTTCCTTTTCGAGATGGGCGTACAGCGCCTGCAAAAAGGCGAATTCCGCCGCGGCTTCCTTGTCCGCGCCGCCGCGGGCGGCGTTTTTGATGCGGTCCATGCGCTTCTGCACGGCGTCCATGTCGGCGAGAATGAGTTCTAAATTGATGGTCGTGATGTCGCCGATGGGGTCTATCTCGTCCACGGGATTGTTGGCTTCGACCTCGTGGACGATGTTGGGATCTTCAAAACAGCGCACGACGTGCACGATGGCGTCCACCTCGCGGATATGCGAAAGGAATTTGTTTCCCAGCCCTTCCCCGCGGGACGCACCCTTGACCAGTCCCGCGATGTCCACGAATTCGATGACGGCGGGGGTGATCTTTTTGCTTGTATACAGTGCGGCAAGTTTGTCCAGCCGCTCGTCGGGCACGGTCACCATGCCCACGTTGGGTTCGATGGTGCAGAAGGGGTAATTGGCGGCGGCGGCGCCGGCGTGCGTGATGGCGTTGAACAGGGTGGACTTGCCCACGTTGGGCAGCCCTACGACTCCTAATTTCATGACGGGCTCCTCTTATGATGGATAAATTCCGTATCATTATAATATAAAACCCTTGCAAAGTCAAACGGAAACGCCGCATAAAGGGTTGTGTATTTCGGAAAAATGTGCTATAATAAAAACTCGCAAGCAAGAAATTTTTTACGGTGGTGCTGATTTATGGATTATAAAAAATATATTGCGGAACGGCTGCATGTGGAGGGGATGACGGCGGAGGAAGTCGCCGCCCTCATCGCCTGTCCGCCCGACCCCGCGATGGGGGACTATGCCCTGCCCTGCTTCAAATTGGCAAAGGTCCTGAGAAAGAGCCCCGCGGCGATCGCCGATTCCCTGCGCGACGCCTTTCCCGCGGACGGCGTGATCGGCAAGGTCGAATCGGTCAACGGCTATCTCAATTTCACCGTCGACCGCTGCGGTATGGTCGGGGACATTCTGGAAGAAGCGCTTTCAAAGGGCGACCGCTACGGCGCGTCCGACGTGGGCATGGGGCGGGTGGTCTGCATCGACTACTCCTCCGTGAACATCGCCAAGCGCTTTCACATCGGGCACCTCTCCACGACCGTCCTCGGCGCCGCCATTTACAGGATTCTGAACTTTTTGGGCTATAGATCGGTGGGCATCAACCACCTCGGCGACTACGGCACGCAGTTCGGCAAACTCATCTCCGCCTACAAACGCTGGGGGAACAAAGAGGAGATCGAAAGACAGGGGGTCTCCGCGCTCAACGACATCTATGTCCGCTGGCACAAAGAGGCGGAATCCCATCCCGAAATGGAGGACGAGGCCCGCGCCTATTTCAAGAAAATAGAGGAAAAAGACCCCGAATGCATGGCGCTCTTTGACTGGTTCAAGGAACTCACCCTGAAAGACGTGGCAAAGATCTACGACCTTCTGGACGTGCGCTTCGATTCCTATGCGGGCGAAAGTTTTTATTCGGACAAGATGGGGCCCGTCGTGGAAGAACTGCGCGAAAAGGGGCTTCTGCAGGAGAGCCGGGGCGCGCAGATCGTCGATCTCGAGGCCTACGGCATGCCGCCCTGCATCATTCTGAAAAAGGACGGTTCGTCCCTGTACGCCACGCGCGACATGGCGGCGGCCATCTACCGCAAAAAGACGTATGACTTTTATAAATGCCTCTATGTGGTCGCCTACCAGCAGAACCTGCATTTCAAACAGTTTTTCAAGGTGCTCGAACTCATGGGCAAGCCCTGGGCAAAGGATCTCGTGCACGTCGCCTATGGCATGGTATCCCTCGAAGAGGGCGCCATGTCCACGCGCAAGGGCAACGTGGTGTTCCTGGAAGACGTCATTCATAAGTGCATCGAAAAGGCATACGCCATCGTCAGCGAAAAGAACCCCGACCTGGAAAACAAGGAAGAGGTCGCCAAAAAGGTCGGCGTCGGCGCGGTCATCTTCGGCGCGCTCTATAACGGCAAGATCAAGGACATCGTGTTTTCTTACGACAAGGTGTTGAATTTTGAAGGGGAAACGTCGGTGTATGTGCAGTATACCTGCGCCCGCGCGCGGTCGGTGTTGGAAAAGGCAGGCGGCAGAGAGGCATACATCGTCCCCGCCGCGGTGGGCGACGAGGAATTTGAACTTGCCAAGGCGGTCGCGTCCTTCCCCGAAACGGTGCTTGCCGCCGCGGAAAAGTACGAGCCCTGCCTCATCTCCCGTCTGTGCGTGGACATCGCGCAGAAGTTCAATAAATTCTATTTCAATTGCAAAATTCTCGCGGCGGAAACCGAACAGCTCAAAAATTTCCGCCTCGCGCTCACCCAAGCGACGCTGCAGACACTGACCAATGCCCTCGCCCTGCTCGGCATCGGCGTGCCCGAAAAGATGTGATTCCCGCTTTTTTGCGGCGGAACAGAATATCCGGCAAAGACAGATCCCCGGCGTTGACGAAGCGCCGGGGATCCTGCTTTCTGACGGATAAAGGTAGCATTTTCGCTCTGCTTTTGCGGCAAAGACCCCTTTGCGTTGTCCGGACGGCGAAAAGGGGGTAGTTTTTTCCTTTCCGTGCGTTCTCGGGCAAACAAGGCGCTCTTTTGCGGCTCTGCAAAGCGCCGCACTCCCGCATAGGCAGGAGATGCGGACAAGTCGAACGGCATGGGACGGGAGGGCGTCAAGCCTCCCCGCTCAACGCAGGCATGCCTGCGCTCGGACCGATGTTCGGTCACGCAAGTAAAGACCTTCTTTTGCCGCACGGACCTTTCCGGCGGCTCTTGTTTCCGCTCGAGTTCTTTTTGGCCCAAGGCTCCGCCGCAGGCACAAACGGGGTAATTGTTTTTGTGCCGTATGCCCGCAGTTCCGCCGCAGTCTCTCCCGCACGCTGCGCAAACGGGGTAATTGTTTTTTTGCGCCGCGCGGTCCTTCCCGCATCGTCTTTCGGGCAGCCGACGGACCCTTTGAACGGGGTAATTGTGATCTTTTTCCGTTCTCGGTTTTAGTATAGCATATTTTTTTCTGTTTGTCAATAGGAAGATAAAAAATTTCTTATCATGATATTTTATGACATTTCGCCGTCGTTGCGGCGGAGGCAACAATATCCGGCGGGGGAACGCGGACTGAAAGAAAAGGCGGCGTTTTTCCGGAGATAAAAAGGTACATGCCGCGCCGCATAACGGACAGGCAGGGGCGCATAGGTTAATACAGACCGGAACATTTTTGTGTTTCGCGCTCCCTTCTGCGGCAGGCGCTTTCGTGCAGACGGCGTTTTTGCCCCCGGGCGGAGAAAAATAAAAATGCGGACGGGATCGACTTTTTCGTCCGCGGAGGTGTCAAGGGATATGAAATCGTCGGAAAAAGCCGTTTGCGGCGTTCTCACCGTGCTGTTCGGGCTGCTCTTCATCATTTTGCAGGGCGATGTCGTCAGCGTAGCCATGACCGTGCTGGGCGCCGCGCTGGTCGTCTGGGGCGTGCTCGATCTGTTTGAACGCCGCCTCGAAGCGGCGCTCATCAAGATCATTGCGGGTGCGGTCATCGTCCTTTTCGGTTGGCTCATCGTCGGCGCGGTGCTGTACATTTTGGCGGCGGCGCTGCTCGTGCTGGGCGCCTGGCTGCTGTATGTCCGCCTGAAAAACCGCGCCTGCTGCTCCACGCCGGTGGAATTGGCGCTTTGGTGCGCGCCAGCCGTTGTCTGCATGCTCGTCGCGTTTGTTTTGTTCTTCAACCGGGGCGGCGCGGTCGCGTGGGTGTTCGTCGTGTCGGGCGTCTTTATCGTGGCGGAAGGCGGGCTGCTGCTGTACGAGGCATTCCGTAAATCCTGACGGACGGCAGGGCAGCGGGGAGCGGGAACATCCTGCCCGCGCGCTGCATAGAAATATAAGATATGGAGACAAAAAGGGATATGGAGAAAAAGAGCATAGAAACAGGCTATTGTCAACTCAAACAAAAGGAGGTCGTCAACGTCAAGGACGGCAAAAAGCTCGGCAGGGTGTGTGATGTGGTATTCACGTTTCCCGAGGGAAAAACGCTGGGCATCGTCGTGCCGGGCGGCAAGGGATTTTTCCGCCCGAACGTGTTCATCGACCTGCGCAACATTGTAAAGATCGGGGAAGATGCCATTCTGGTGGAAGTCCGTTCCGCGCCCAAACCGATGCCGCCCAAACGTGGGCAGGGCGGCTGTTACGGGTCGGACGATCCCTGCGCGCCGCCGCCCTGCGACCCGTGCGCGCCCTCCTGTCCGCCGCGCTCTTCGTTCGGCGAGGACGAATAGGATCGCGAATGCGTTCGGTTTTGCGCCGGACGCATTGTCCGTTGTGAGCGGGCTCCCCGGCATGCGGCGCCGAGATCCAAAAACAGAGAGAGTTTGTTCTTACGATCCGTAAAATGCTTGCGGAAATCGTTTCCTTCTGTTATACTTTCCATAGCACAGTGTAGTTGAACGGAAAGCGGAATATGGAGGCGGCAAGCATGGAGATCGTTCCTTATCGCAAAGAGTACAGGCAGGCGTTCATCGATCTGAATTTGGCCTGGCTGCAAAAATTTTTCAAGGTCGAGCCGGCGGATCGGGAAATGCTGTACGGCGTGGAGCGGGCCATTGCCGCCGGCGCGGCTGTATATTTTGCCGTGGAAAAGGGGTGTCCCGCGGCGACCTGCATGGTCCGGCCACTGCAGGACGGCGTGTGGGAGATATGTAAGTTTGCCGCAGACGAGCGGTTGCAGGGGCGGGGCGCCGGACAGGCTGTGTTCAGGGCATGTATGGCGCACGCGGCCCGGCAGGGTGCCAAAAAACTTCTCATCATTTCCAACCGCATTTTAAAACCGGCGCTCCATATCTATGAAAAGGCGGGCTTTCGCGAGGTCCCGTTGGCAAAAAAGGAATATGAACGGGCGGACATACAGCTGGAATATCTTGTGCCGTCGGCGGCAGCGGTCGGGAAAATATACGGCGGAAAAACGGAAATATAGTGGCATTCAGGCGGCCGATTTTGTTTGACATCCCGTTTTTATTCTGTTATAATACACTATAGTTCGCAAGGGGGAACCGATATTCCCCGTTTATTTTTCGGCGGCAGTTCGCATATGCGAAGAGGGATCTTATGGAAAACGGAAACAGAGACAGAAAGCCCCCCAAAGAACTGAAAGCGTGGAAAAAGGAGAGGAAACTCATCCCCGTGATGATACGAAAGTATTGCCACGGCAAACACGGAACGAAAGGTAAGGAGCTATGCGAGGAGTGCCGGCAGCTCACCGAATACGCCCTCTTCCGCCTTGAAAAATGCCCGTTCAAGGTCAACAAAAAATTCTGTTCCTTCTGCAAGATCCATTGCTATAAGCCGGATATGCGGGAGAAGATAAGGGACGTCATGAAGTGGGCGGGGCTGAGGATGATTTTCACGCACCCCGTGTTTGCGCTGGGACACGTCTTTCAGATGATAAGCTACAAAAGGAAATTAAAAAAGGAAGGCAAGACAAAAGCGGATGTTTGACAAAGAACTCTTAAAACTCATCGGCGGCAACAAAAAGTACGTCGTCTATACTGTCCTTTTGATGGTTTTGGGCATGCTGGCAAACATCGGCATTACGGCGAGTATCTGCTGGGCGGTGTACTTTCTTATCGAAGGATACGAACCGCTCGCCTACATATATCCCGCGGTCACGGCGGTCATTGCCATCATTGTGCGGTATGTCGCGAGCCGCTGTACGGGCAATTTGAAAGACATGCTTGGTCGCAAGGTCAAAAAGGACTTGCGCGAGCGTACATACGATAAGATCTTAAAACTCGGCGTGCGCTCGACGGACGGCATGAGCATGGCGGGACTGACGCAGGTTTCAATGGAGGGCATCGAACAACTCGATCTGTATTACTCTACCTATCTGCCGCAGTTCTTCTTTTCCATGCTCGCGCCGATCATTCTGTTCTGTATCTGCGTGGGGATTGATTGGCGCACCTCGCTCGTGCTTTTGGCGTGCGTGCCGCTCATTCCCGTTTCCATCGTGGCGGTGAGTAAATACGCCAAAAAGATATTCGCAAAGTATTGGGGCAAATACACCTCCATGGGCGACGCCTTTCTGGACAGCGTGCAAGGTCTGAAAGAGTTAAAGATTTTCAAAGCGGACGCCGCGCGCCATGTCAAGATGAACGCGAGCGCGGAAGAGTTCCGCAAAATCACGATGAAGGTGCTCGTCATGCAGCTTGCAAGTACCACCATCATGGACTTGGTGGCATACGGCGGCGCGGGTGCGGGCATTGCGCTTTCGATCGTCGGACTGATGAACGGCTGGCTGGCTCCCGCGTCGGCGCTCTTTCTCATCCTAGTGGCAGTGGAATTTTTTCTGCCGCTCCGTTCTTTGGGCAGTGCGTTCCATGTCGCCATGAACGGCGCGAGCGCGGGCAGAAAGATAATATCTCTCCTCAACGTTCCCGATCCCGTATGGGGAAAGAACGAGGTAAAGGGAACGGAACTGAAATTAAACGGCGTGACTTTCTCCTATGACGGCAAGCGCGACGTGCTCAAAGACGTGTCCATGACCTTCCCCGAAACGGGTATGACGGCAATCGTCGGCGAAAGCGGCTGCGGTAAGAGCACCGTCGTCAACATGCTCGTCGGTGCGTACCGCCCGAAAACGGGCAATGTAACCGTCGGTGGTGAAGTTTTGGAGAACGTCACGCGCGAATCGTACTATTCGCACCTTGCGTCCGTTTCCTATAACACCTATATTTTCAACGATACCGTGCGCGCCAACTTTGAACTTGCCAAAAAGAACGCGACCGATGATGAAATCTGGAGCGCGCTCGAAAAGGTCAATCTCTCCGATTTCATAAAGGAAAACGGCGGGTTGGATAAGGTCATCACCGAGGACGCGAACAATGTATCGGGCGGGCAGAAACAGCGGCTCGCGCTTGCGGTCAACCTCGTAGCAGACAAAGATATTTATGTCTTTGACGAGGCGACGAGCAACATCGACATTGAGAGCGAAGCAATCATTATGGACAATATCAAAGCAATGAGCCGAGAAAAGAGCGT
The DNA here is from genome assembly GCA_964615285.1 of uncultured Clostridia bacterium. Classification (GTDB taxonomy): domain Bacteria; phylum Bacillota; class Clostridia; order Christensenellales; family Borkfalkiaceae; genus RGIG4074. The sequence continues at coordinate 65,981 of CAZTND010000001.1, read as the reverse complement.
TATCGTCATCTCCCACCGCCTCGCAAACGTCGTCCCCGCAGACAATATCTACTATATGGAAGAGGGGAAAGTCAAGGAGCACGGCAGCCACGCGCAGCTTATGAGCGCGCAGGGCGGCTATGCGCAGCTGTTCAATGCGCAAAAAGCGTTGGAAGAAGGATACAAGGAGGTACGAGCATGAAAGCAAAACTTCGCAGAAGCGGCGCAAAAATCATGGCAAGCCTCATCGTCCTGCTTGGTTCACTATCGTATATCATGATCCTTGCCGTCATCAACGGTTCGGTCGGTTTTATCGCCGCAATGGGCGTGACGGTGTTCGGCGCGACGGGTGTGGCAAAGGCTTTGGGCATCCTCGGCTTGTGCGCGGAAATCCCGCTCGCGTGGGGCTGGATCATCGGGCTTGCCGTAGGCTGCGGCGTCATCCGCGGCGGCTTGCGGTATCTGGAACAGTATTCCAACCACTACATCGCCTTCAAATTGTTAGCGGTGCTGCGCGATAAAATCTTCGGCGCGCTCCGCGTGCTCTGCCCCGCAAAACTCGAAAGTAAACAGAAGGGCAGCATCATCGCCATGATTACATCCGATATTGAAACGTTGGAAGTGTTCTACGCGCACACCATCAGCCCGATCTGTATTGCGGTGTTGGTGTCGCTGGCGGTGTTCCTGTTCGTGGGATTTATCGCAAGCTGGTATCTTGCGCTTGTGGCGCTTGCAGGGTATATCGTCATCGGCATAATTGTGCCGCTCATCTCGTCGGGCAAGCTCAAAGCGTCGGGTGTCAACTACCGCAGGGAATTTGCAAGTTTCAATGCCTATTTCCTCGATTCAATCAAGGGTATTAAGGACCTTGTTCTGAACAACGCCGAAAAGGACAGGGAAGTGGAAGTAAACCGCCGTTCGGATATTCTTCTGAAAGAAACAAAGAAGATGAAAAACGGCATCACGAAATCTTCCGCCGCGACCGAACTCATGGTCACGCTGTTTATTGTCATTTCGCTCATCGTCGGCATATTACTCGTGCACCTTGAGCTGCTCGACCTCGGCAGAATGCTCATCGGCGTGGTGACGATTTTCGGCAGTTTCGGCCCCGTGCTCGCGGTGTCCGCTCTGCCCGGCAATTTAACACAGACCTTTGCCAGCGGCGACAGGGTTCTCAATCTCCTGGAAGAGCAGCCCGCCGTTACACCTGTAACAAATGGAAAGACTTTCGACTATGAAAATCTGAACGTCAAAGACCTGTCCTTTGCATATGAGGCGAACGCGCCCGTACTCAAAGATGTGTGCATGCACGCAGAAAAGGGCGAAATTATCGGCATTGTGGGGAAAAGCGGTTGCGGGAAATCGACTTTCTTAAAGCTCCTGCTCCGTTTCCGGGAAAAGGACAAGGGCGAAATTGACTACAACGGCATAGACGTCGATCAAATCGACTCGGACAATTTGCTCGACAATGTAACGATGGTTTCGCAGACGACCTATCTCTTCGACGAGAGCATCGAGGAGAACCTGCGCATTGCAAAGCCGGACGCCACGCAGGAAGAACTTAAAAACGCCTGCAAAATGGCATCGGTGCACGACTTTATCATGACCTTGCCCGAAGGCTACAAGACACAGGTCGGCGCCATGGGCGACAATCTTTCGGCAGGCGAAAAACAGCGTATAGGGCTTGCCCGCGCGTTCTTAAAAGGAAGTCAGCTCATTTTGTTGGACGAACCGACGAGCAACGTCGATTCCATCAACGAGGGAATGATTTTGAAGTCGCTCGCCGAACAGAAGAGCAAAAAGAGCATTATTTTGGTGTCGCACAGGGAATCCACTATGGCGATCGCGGACAGGATTTACAAAGTAGAAAACGGAATTATGGAGGAGGAAAGATAGCATGAACGAAGAAGAAAAAAAGACGACCGAAGAACAGGACGCTGCGCAGGCGCTCATCTCCAACACGGAAGAGATTGCGGAGAGCGCGCCCGAACAGGAGAACGTTGTCGCTTCTGTTCCTGCAAAGGAAGCGGAGGACGACGAACACAAAATTTTCCGTAAATATAAGATTAAGGACATTGTATTCCTCGCCATCATGGCGGCGTGTATGCTCGTGACGGGCGCCATCATGCCGCTCGTGGGGCAAATCCCCGTGTTCGGCATTATACAGGTCTGCCTCGGTTTGCAATTTTCCATCTTCCCCGTCATCGGTATGATGAAGGTGAGAAAGCCGGGCGCGTTGCTGTTTATGTCGCTCTGCTGCGGCGTTGTGCTCGTGTTCATGAATGCAGTCATGTTCGTGTGCATTTTAATCTGTGCCGTTATTGCGGAAGGGCTTGTCCTCCTCATTTTCAGAGGATATAAAAAGGACGGCGCCTGCCTGTTTGCGGGAACGATCTATTTCCCTGCAACGCTTCCGTTCCTGTACATCTACTATCGCTTCCTGTATACTTGGACGGGCGAAGAGGGGCAGGCGGTGAGTGCGTTTATCGGCTCTTCCGCAGGCATGGCGGTCGGCATGAGCATTGCGGTTTTGGCGATCTGCTTTGTCGGTGCGCTTATCGGCGTCATCATTTCGCGTGAACTGAAAAAATCGGGAGTCATGAAAAAGTAATGGCGCTGTGGAACAAAAAACTCTATCCGCTCGTCGCCATTCTCGCGGGGCTGTTCATCATCGTGTTCGGGCTCGTTATGGCAACGGATATGCTCGCCTGTTCGATTTTTCTTGGAGCGGTGTTCGTGTGGCTGCTGCTGTTCGGGTGCCGGAAGTCCTGCCTGCACGCGCTGCCCATGTTTATCATCGTAGCGGGAATATTCTTCGGGATATTTTACGCGGCGACGGGTACCGTCGATTCGGGCTGGGCAATGGCAAACCGCTTCGGGGCGGTGTTCCTCGCCATCGTTCCCGGCATGTCCACGACGCCCGTAAGAATGACGCGCAGCCTTTCACAGGTGCATACGCCTCGCTCGGTCACGCTCGGCATGCTCATCGCCATGTCCTTTGTTCCGATGCTCAAAGGGGAGATAAAGCGCGTGCGCGAGGCGATGAAAACGCGCGGCGCGGGCAGCGTGCTCAATCCAAAGATTTTATACCGCGCCTTTCTCGTGCCGCTCGTCATGCGACTGGTGAACATCTCGGATACGCTCGCGCTGTCGGTGGAAACGCGCGGCTTTGCGCTCGGAAAGGTGCGCTATACCATCTATAAAAAGGAACAAATCGCGCTGTCGGACATTGTATTTGTACTCGGTCTGATCGCGGGCGCGGTGCTGGTGATCGTGTTATGAGCGCGATAGAATTAAAAAACGTAAATTTTTCCTATGACGGAAAGACGAAGGTACTCGAAAACACCGACTTTGCCGCCGAATACGGGGAAGTGACTTTGCTTTCCGGGCATTCGGGGGAAGGGAAATCCACCTTGATGTACATCGTCAGCGGCATCATCCCCAACGTCAATTACGGCGAACTTTCGGGGGAAGTGCTCGTCGGCGGGGAGAATATAAAGGGCAGGAAGATGGGCGACATCTGCCGCAAGGTTGGTGTTGTTCTGCAGAATGCCGACGAACAGATCATTCAGAAGATCGTGGAGGATGAAATTGCATTCGGCTGCGAAAACCTCGCTTTCCCGCCCGAAAAGATACAAAAGCAGATCGAGATCGTCTGCGATCTCATGAAGCTGGAGCCGCAGTGGAAGTGCCGCACGCTGTCCGGCGGACAGAAACAGCGGCTGATCACCGCAAGCACGCTGGCGATGGGGCAGAAAATAATCATTTTGGACGAGCCGCTTGCCAATCTGGACAAGGACGGTGCAAAACTCCTGATGGGCACGTTGCGCTCGCTGGCTGAAGCGGGCTACTGTGTCATCGTCATCGAGCACAGGCTCGACATGGTGCTGCCCTTCGTCGATACGGTCTGGCACATCGGGAACAAGACGGTCAGAAAGGTCGAAAACAGACAGGAATATTTGCAACAGCAGACGGCGCAAATTGAGGATACTTGTACGCCGTTCAAGGGCACCATGCCTGCGTTTACCCTGCAAAACGTCGCCTTTTCGGTGAAGAGTGGGCGGGAGATACTCAAAGACATCACGCTTGAAATCCCGAAGGGGGGCAGGACGGTCCTGCTCGGCGGGAACGGCTGCGGTAAGACCACCCTCCTGCGCCTGCTTGCGCGGCTGTATAAGCCGACAGGCGGCAAAATAACGCAGTACATAGACGAAAAGTTCAGACAAAAGCCGAAGGGGAGTAAAGCTTGGTATAAAAAAGTGGGCGTCGTCTATCAGAACCCCGATTACCAGCTCTTCATGCCCACCGTGCGGCAGGAAATTTCTTTCGGGGCAAAGAGCGAAGCGTATGCCGCGGAAATTGCCGAATTATTCGGCGTAAAACATCTGTGGGATCGTCATCCGCAGTCCCTCTCCGAGGGACAGAAACGGCGCGTTTCCATCGCGGCGGTCGCCGCGTGTGAACCGGAAGTATTGCTTTTGGATGAACCGACGGTGGGGCAGGACTACGACGGGCTGTGCCAGATGGTGGAGATGCTCAACAAATTGCACGGGCAGTCGGGCAATACGATGATCACCATCACGCACGACGTGCGCTGTGCCGAAGCGCTGTGTGACAGAGCGTATCTCATTGCCGGCGGGGTCGTGGCGGAGCGGGGCGGGAAAGCGCTTGTAAGGGCTTATTTTGCCGGAACTTTTTGTGGCGGCGGACAGCGCCGCAGAAAAGCGATAGATTGCGTCGGAAACTGATGGTAAAAAACGGGAGATACCCCCTGTCGGGTGTCCCCCGTTTTCCTTTTTTGAAAGGCTGCAACAAACCGGCGCAGCAAGGGAGTGAAACTTTTCGGAAAAGGGATAAAATATAAGTTTCGTTTATGTTTTTGCTAAAAAATCGTGAGGTTGAAAAATTCGGAAAAGGGGCGTCCATCGGTTGACAGCGCCCGAAAATGAGAATAAAATGTGCATGTAAGCGGACGGGGGAAAGGCGATAAGAATTCCTTATATATATAAGTTATTTGGTATATAAATATAGACGGTTTTCGCGTCGAGAAAATAGCAGAAAAAATATGCGACGTATTTACTTGCAGGAGGTTGTGTGATGCGAGCGATCAAAAAGTTTTTCAGCAAAAAGACGGTGGCGATATGTGTTTTCGTCGCCGTGCTGGCGGCGCTGCTCGTCGGCGCGATCCTCGTCGGGGCGCCCGACCGGGGAACGCTGTCCGCGGAACTGACCGACGCCGTGCTCCACGAAGAAAAGAAGATAGATCTGTTCGGCTGGGAGGTCAATCCCGCAGTGCTCTCGTCGTTCATCGTGACGGCGGCGTTGCTCCTCTTCGCGGCGTGCGTGCGCATCTTTGCCATTCCCCGTTTCAAGGAGATCCCCGGCAAATTCCAGCTCGTCATCGAAACCGTCGTCGGATTTTTCGACGATATGGCGAAGGGATACAGTCCGGAGCGCAACCGCTTTCTCGGCTGTTACATCTTTGCGGCGGGCGCCTACATCTTCTGCGGCACCCTCTTTGAACTCGTCGGGCTGCAGGTCGGCACCGCCGCGGGCGGAACGGTCACGCTGTCCGCCCCGCTGTCGGACATCAATGCCGCCATCGCTTTGGGCTGTCTTTCCTATCTGGTCATTCTGGGCGGGGGCGTGGTCAACAACGGCGCGCGCGGGTTCGTGGGCGCGATCAAGGAATTTTCGCTGCCCATCTCCATGAGTTTCCGGCTCTTCGGCGCCCTGCTTTCCGGATTGCTGGTGACGGAGTTGGTCTACTATACGCTGGCGCTCAGCGTTGTCCTGCCCGTGTTGGTCGGGGTGCTGTTCACACTGCTCCATGCCGTCATTCAGACGTATGTGCTGACCATGCTGACGGCAAACTATTACGGAGAGGTGAGCGAACGAAAGCACAGGCAAAAGGGCACGGCGCGGAAAGAGCGCGCGGGGCGGAAGATCAAACCGTCCAGACACGACGGCGACAGGGCGTATGAAGGCCTTGCCGTCCGCCGCCGGGGCATCCGTGCGCACGCGAAAGCAGAACGTTGAGCCGGACGCCGGAATCATTTCGGTATTCAAATTTATTCGATCCACGGAGGATATATTTTATGAAGACGTTGAAGTTGAAGAAGAGTTTGTTTGTGATGATCGCCGTACTGGCGGGCGTATTGTGCGCGGGCATCGCCGCGTTCACGCTCGGCGCTTCGGCAAACGTGTCCGCGCCGTCCGCGCAAATCGTGGCGTATGCGGCGGAAAATGAAGCGCAGCCCTTCACCGGCAGCGCGGTGGATTCGTCCGAAACGGAAGAGTCCGCGCAGACGGAAGAGAGCGGCGTTTCCTGGGCGCCCCTCGCCGCGGGCATCGGCATCGGGCTGGCGGTCCTCGGCGGCGGCATCGGCATGGGCGTCGCCATCGGCAAGGCGGCGGAGGGCATCTCCCGCCAGCCGGAGGCAGACGGAAAGATCCGCAGTACGCTCATGATCGGCCTGGTGTTTTTGGAAACGGTCGTCATTTATGCCCTGATCGTCGCGTTCCTGCTTCTCTTCGTCGTTTGACGCGGAAGATGTGAGCGGGAAAAGTTCCGGAAAAGAGAGAGTTTTTTCAAGGAGGTGGCGGTATGCCCCTGAACATCGATTGGCAGCAGATCCTTCTGCACTTGTTTAATTTCATCATTCTGGCGGGAGGGCTCTCCTTCCTGCTCTTCAAGCCCGTCCGCAAATTCATGGCGGACCGCAGGGCGAAATATGAAAGATCCGCCGAAGAGCACCGCGCGCGGCTGGAGGAATCGGAAAAAGTCGCAAAGGAATGCGAGGAGAAGCGCGCCGCGCTCGAGGACGAACTCGCCGAGCGCGAAAAGAGCGCTCTGACCGTGACGGAACACAAAAAGAGCGCCATCCTCGCCGAAGCGCAGGAACGCGCCGAAGAGATCGTCGAGGAGGGCAAGAAACGTTCGGAGCGCGAACGGGTGGCATATCTCGCGTCGGCGGGGGACGATATTGCCCATATGGTGGTATCTTCCGCCGAAAAACTGCTCGCCCTGCAGAGCAATGCCGAGAACGACAGGGCGCTCTACGACGAATATCTCGCCCTGGCGGATAAGAACATTAGTTTGGCGGGCATTTCCGAGGAGGCGCGGCGCACGCTTGCGGAGCGGCTGAAGCGCAGAGAGGCACGCCCCGCGGCGGCAAACGGAGAAGAATTGGCGCAGATCGTCGCCGATGCGGCGGCTTCCGCGATCAGGAAGAGCGCCACGGACGACGGCGCCGTCTACGACGCATTTTTGAGAGAGGTGAACGGATAGATCATGCGTGAGAAGAATACGAGCGGCGGCGGGGCAAAGCTGTACTGCGTCACGCCGCCCGACGACAGGCAGCTGGCAGGGCTGGGCGATTTTTTGCAGCGTACTTACGGCGTCCGCCCGACGATAGAGATCATCATCGATCCCGCCGTCGTGGGCGGGTTTCGTCTGGAATACGGCGACAACGTGTTCGATTGGTCCGCACAGGGCAGGATCGACAAGCTCAAGGAGGAAATCAAAAAGAGTTCCTCATCGGGCGTGACCACCATGCTCAAGGAGGCGGTGGAAAACCTCAAGAGCACGATAGACGGCTGGTCGATGGCGTTCGGCGCGCGCGAGACGGGAAAGATCCTGTCCGTCGGCGACGGCATCGCGCGGGTGAGCGGTCTTGAACTGGCGGAATACGGCGAGATCGTCGTCTTTGAAAACGGGGTCAAGGGCATGGTGCAGGAACTGTCCGAGGACGAAGTCGGTTGCATCGTGTTCGGCGACGACCGCGAACTGCAGGAGGGCGGTTCCGTCATGCGCACGGGCAAGACGGCGGGCGTGCCCGTCGGCGATAAGATTGTCGGCAGGGTCATCGATGCGCTCGGCTCTCCCATCGACGAGGGCGGCCCCATCGAGGCGCAGGCATATATGCCCATCGAAACGCCCGCGCCCGGCATCATCGACCGCCAGCCCGTCAACCGTCCGCTCAAGACGGGCATCCTTGCCATCGACAGCATGTTTCCCATCGGCAGGGGCCAGCGGGAACTCATCATCGGCGACAGGCAGACGGGCAAGACCGCCATTGCCGTGGATACCATCCTCAACCAGAAGGGGCAGGACGTCATCTGCATCTATGTGGCGATCGGCCAGAAGGCGAGCGCGGTCGCCAGGCTGGCCGAAAACCTGCGCCGCCGCGGTGCCATGGAATACACCGTCATCGTGGCGTCCTTCGCGGGCGACCCCGCTTCCCTGCAGTACATCGCGCCCTATGCGGGCTGCGCCGTGGCGGAATACTTCATGAACCGGGGGAAGGACGTGCTCATCGTGTACGACGACCTGTCCAAGCACGCCGTCGCCTACCGTGCGCTCAGCCTGCTTTTGGGGCGGTCGCCGGGCCGCGAGGCGTATCCCGGGGACGTGTTCTATCTGCATTCCCGCCTTTTGGAGCGGGCGGCGCACCTTTCGGACGAGAAAGGGGGCGGCAGCATGACCGCGCTGCCCATCGTGGAGACGCAGGCGGGGGACATTTCGGCGTATATCCCGACCAACATCATTTCCATCACCGACGGGCAGATCTTTTTGGAGAGCGACCTGTTCTTTTCGGGTCAGCGCCCTGCCGTCAACGTGGGCATTTCGGTGTCCCGCGTGGGCGGAGATGCGCAGACCAAGGCCATGAAATCGGTCGCGGGCGTCATCCGCCTCGTCCTTGCGCAGTACCGCGAGATGGAGGTGTTCATGCAGTTCTCCTCCGACCTCGACGAGAGCACCAGAAAGCTCATCGGGTACGGCAGGACGCTGATGACGCTTTTGCGCCAGCCGCAGTTCAGCCCGCTGCCCGAATACAGGCAGATCATTCTGCTCGCCGCGGCGACGGGGCAGGCGTTCGAGGGGATCTCCGCCGAGGACGTCGCCGCCCTCAAAGAGGGGCTGCTCGACTGGTTCGACGCGACGGAAAAGGGCATTTGCGAAAAATTGAAGAGCGGCGCCGCCCTGTCGGCGGAGTTCAAGCGGGAGATCGCCGCCAAGAGCTGCGGCTATATCACCAACTGCGCGAACCGCGTCGTGGAGAAGAGCAAGGAGGATTGATATGCCCGGTCTGCAGACGATCAAGAGGAGGATACAGAGCGTCGGAGACACGCGCAAGATCACCAACGCCATGTATCTGATCTCCTCCAATAAAATGCGCAAGGCGAAAGCGGACCTGGATCGGACCCGTCCGTATTTCGAGGCGCTGCGCGTGGAGATCAAGCGCATCTTCCGCGTGGCGAAGATGCCCGTCAACCGCTATTTTTATCCCGTGGATCCCACCGAAACGGTGACGGGCGCGTATGCCTGCCTGCTCATCACGGGCGACAAGGGGCTGGCGGGGGCGTACAACTACAACGTCATCAACAAGGCGATGGAGCTGCTGGAGGACGGCGAAGAGATCAAGTGGTACGTCGTCGGCGAATACGGCAGGCAGCTTTTGCGCCGGCGGGGGATCCCCGTGGAAAAGTCCTTTCTCTACACGGCGCAGAACCCGACCATGGACAGGGCGCGGGAGATCTGCGACATACTGCTGGAAGAGTACAATCGCGGCACGTTTGTAAAGATATACATCGCCTATACGGACCTGAAAGGCAGTACGGACGAGGCGCAGCTGACCAGGCTGCTTCCTTTCCACAGGGGTCAGTTTGCGACCCCCACGGTGGAACGTCCCGTTCACGCGCCTTTTGAATATTCGCCTTCGCCGGAGACCCTTTTGGACGGCATCATGCCGAGTTACGTTGCGGGGTTCGTTTACAGCGCGCTCGTGGACAGTTTCTGCAGCGAACAGCACTCCCGCATGATGGCGATGAAATCGGCGGATGACAGCGCGGAAAAACTCATCGGGCAGCTGTCCGCGGAGTATAACCGCCTGCGGCAGGCGGCGATCACGCAGGAGATAACGGAGATCGCCGCGGGCGCGCGGTCGCAGCGGGCACAGACGAAAAAGGAGGAACGAGTTTGAATACGGGAAGAATCGTGCATATATCCGGTCCCGTCATGGACGTGAAATTTGACGACGGCGTCCTGCCGCGGATCAAGGATGCGCTCACCGTCGAAAACGGCGGAAAGACATATGTTATGGAAGTGGCGTCGCACATCGGCGGCGATACGGTGCGCTGCATCATGCTCGGCCCCTGCGAGGGGCTTTCCCGCGGCGCGGCGGTGCATGCCACGGGCGACGTCATCAAGGTCCCCGTCGGGGCGTGTACGCTCGGCAGGATGTTCAACGCGCTGGGCGAACCCATCGACGGCAGCCCCGCGCCGGCGGGGGCGGAACGCTTTCCCATCCATCGCCCCGCGCCCTCCTTCCGGGATCAGAGCCCCGTTGCCGAGGTGTTGGAGACGGGCATCAAAGTCATCGACCTCATGGAGCCCTACGCCAAGGGCGGCAAGATCGGGCTCTTCGGCGGCGCGGGCGTCGGCAAGACCGTGCTCATCCAGGAGCTCATCCACAACGTCGCCATGGAGCGCGGCGGCTATTCGGTCTTTACGGGCGTGGGCGAGCGTTCGCGCGAGGGCAACGACCTTTGGCGCGAAATGCAGGCAAGCGGCGTCGCCGACAAGACCGCTCTGGTGTTCGGGCAGATGAACGAGGCGCCCGGCGTACGCATGCGCGTTGCGCTGACGGGGCTGACCATGGCGGAGTATTTCCGCGACTGCGAAAATAAGGACGTCCTGCTCTTCATCGACAACATTTTCCGCTTCGTGCAGGCGGGCAGCGAGGTCTCCACATTGCTCGGGCGCATGCCTTCGGCGGTCGGTTATCAGCCGACGCTTGCCAATGAGATGGGGGAACTGCAGGAACGCATCGCCTCCACAAAGAACGGTTCCGTCACTTCCGTGCAGGCCGTCTATGTGCCCGCCGACGACCTCACCGACCCCGCCCCCGCCACGACGTTTGCCCACCTCGACGCGACCACGGTCCTGAGCCGCAAGATCGCCGAACAGGGCATCTATCCCGCGGTGGACCCCCTCGGCTCCTCTTCGCGCATCCTCGAAGCGGACATCGTGGGGAAGGAGCACTACGAGACCGCCCGCCGCGTGCAGGAGACCTTGCAGAAATACAGCGAATTGCAGGACATCATTGCCATTCTCGGCATGGATGAACTCTCCGAAAAGGACAAACTGACCGTCTACCGCGCGCGGAAGATCCAGCGTTTCCTGTCCCAGCCCATGCACGTCGCCGAAAAGTTCACGGGCGTTCCGGGCGTCTATGTCCCCATGCAGGAGACGGTCAAGGGGTTCAAGGCGATCATCGACGGCGAAATGGACGAATATCCCGAGGCGGCGTTCTACAACGTGGGCACGCTCGACGACGTAAAGGCGAAAGCCAAACGGCTTGCCGGGGAGGAAGAGAGTTGAAGCCTTTTCCCATTCATATCTACGGCGCCGACGGTATCTTTTACGAAGGGGAATGCGAAAGCGTTTCCGTGCCCGCGGTGGACGGACAGTACGGCATTCTTGCCGATCACGCCAACCTCATCACGGCGATCGTGCCGGGGACAATGACGTTTTGCGTGCCCGGAGAGCCGCAGCAGCGCGCGGCGGTTTCGGGCGGGATCATGAAAGTGGAGGAGGGCGACGTGCTCATCCTCGTCGATTCCGTCCTGCGGCCCGAAGAGATCGACGAACGGCGCGCCCGCGCCGAGGCCGATGCGGCAAAGGAGGCAATGCTCCAGAAGCTGAGCCGCCAGGAATACCTTTCGGCGCAGGCGCAGCTCGCCCGCGCGGTCTCCCAGCTGCGGCTCAAAAACAGTTACGAAAAGGGGATCCGCCGCTGAAACGGCAGGCAAAAAGCGCCGCCTTTCGGGCGGCGGCAGAAAAAACGCAACGAAAGATCTCTCCGCCGGGAGGGGTCTTTTTTGTCGAGATATTCACCCGACGATATTGCGCAAATAAAGCAACATATTTCATACAACAAAAGAAAAAGCTGAAAGATTTCCTGAAAAACCTGAAAATAAATAAAAGCAGTATATTGCATAATAAAGTAAAAATATTTTTTCGGGCGGGCAGGGCATGTCCCGCCGGGGGGCAAAGCGTTCTTCCGCCGCAAAATTTCCCGTGTCGGCAAAGGGGGATAAAATCGTGACGGAGCGGCGATCTTTTCGACTGAAAGGGCATATCGTCTGCGCATCTTTTGCCGTCCGTTGCACAAAATTTCACTGTATTTTAACAAAAAAAATGAAAGACGGCGCGCAAAACACTTTTATTTTTGCGGAAAATATTGTAAAATAGAGCAATGAGGTAAATTATTTAAGGCTGTCTTGTTCTGCGCGCGGCGCAGACGGCGCACTGCGGCATTTGTCTGCACCCGCCGCGGCTTTTACCCCTGCAATCAAAGTAAAGAATTTTTTGCGGAGTTTTATGTTTTTATGGGATTGATCAGTTACTTGTTGGGCAGCGACAGCAGAAGGAGTTTGAAGAAACTCGATAAAATGGCAACGCAGGTCGAGGCGCTCGAACCCAAATACCGGGCAATGAGCGATGCGGAGCTCAAGGAACAGACGAATGTATTGAAGGGGCGGCTCGCCAAGGGCGAAACGCTGGACGACATCCTGTTCGACGCCTTTGCCGCCCTGCGCGAAGCTGCGTGGCGCGTTCTGAAAATGAAACACTTCCATGTGCAGGTCATCGGCGGCATCTGCCTGCACCAGGGCCGTATCGCCGAAATGCGCACGGGCGAAGGCAAGACGCTCGTCGCCACGCTGCCCGCCTATCTCAACGCGCTTTCGGGCAAGGGCGTGCACATCGTCACGGTCAACGATTACCTCGCCCGCCGCGACGCGGAATGGATGGGCAAGGTCCACCGTTTCATGGGGCTCACCGTCGGCGTCATCGTTTCGGGTATGAGCGACCAGGAAAAGAAAGAGGCGTATGCCTGCGACGTCGTATACGGCACCAACAACGAATTCGGTTTCGATTATCTGCGCGACAATCTCAAACCTTCGCTGGACAGAATGGTCATGCGCGAACTCAATTTCGCCATCGTCGACGAGGTGGACTCCATCCTCATCGACGAGGCGCGGACGCCGCTCATCATCTCCGGGCCCGGCGAACAGTCCTCCTCCCTCTATGAGTCGGTGGACAGATTCGTGCGCACCCTTTCCGGCGGGTTCGACGATGAGATCGACGCCACGCCCACGGATGCGGCGGACAAGAAGGCGGCAAAGAAGGCGGCGGACGCGGCAAAGCGCGGCAACACTTCGCTGATGGGCGACCGCAACCTCGCCGCGGCGGAGACCATGGGCTGGGATTTCCTCATCGACCGCAAGGATAAGACCGTCCAGATCCTGGAGAACGGCGCCAAGAAAGCGGAAAAATTCTTCAACATCCAGAACATCGCCGACATCGAGAACGCCGAACTCAACCATCACATCCAGCAGGCCTTGAAAGCCCACATGATCTTCCATAAGGACGAGGACTATATCGTCAACAACGGCGAGATCCTCATCGTCGACGAATTTACGGGCCGCCTCATGATCGGCAGGCGGTATTCGGACGGCCTGCACCAGGCCATCGAGGCGAAGGAAGGCGTGCAGGTCAAGAACGAAAACAAGACGTATGCGACCATCACGTTCCAGAATTACTTCCGCCTGTATAAGAAACTTTCGGGCATGACGGGTACGGCAAAGACCGAAGAGGCGGAGTTCCGCACCATTTACTCTCTGGACGTCATCGAGATCCCCACCAATAAAAAGGTGCAGCGCATCGATCAGCCCGATATGGTCTACTCCACGCAGGAAGCCAAAAAGAAGGCGATCGTCAAAGAAATCATGGCGCGGCACGAAAAGGGGCAGCCCGTCCTCGTGGGTACGACTTCCGTCGATAAATCGGAGGAGATCTCCCGTTTGCTGCGCAAGAACGGCGTGCCGCACAACATTCTGAACGCCAAGAACCACGAACGCGAGGCGGAAATCGTCGCGCAGGCGGGCAGGCTGGGCGCCGTCACCATCTCCACCAACATGGCGGGGCGCGGTACGGACATCCTGCTCGGCGGCAACCCCGAATATATGGCGAAAAAGCGCCTGCGTGAAGAGAACGTCGAGCGCGAACTCATCGAGCAGGCGACGAGTTTTGCCGCCGAACTGCCGCCCGAGGTCGAGGAAATCCGCAAACGCTACAATGAATTATACGACGAATATAAGGCGCAGACCGACGAGGAAAAAGAGGCGGTCATCGCGGCGGGCGGCCTGTGCATCGTCGGCACCGAGCGGCACGAAAGCCGCCGCATCGACAATCAGCTGCGGGGGCGCGCCGGCCGCCAGGGCGACGTGGGCACTTCCGTGTTCTACCTCTCCCTCGAAGACGATCTCGTCAAGCGTTTCGGCGGCGACGCCATGAAGCGCATCTATGAGGTATTCAAGGTGGACGAGGATACCTGTCTGCAATCCAAGATGGTCAGCCGCGGCATTGCCAACGCGCAGAAGGTCATCGAAGGCAAGAACTTCGGCATCCGCAAAAACGTCCTGCAATACGACGAAGTCATGAACGAACAGCGCAAGATCATCTATGCCGAGCGCATCAGCCTTCTGAAAGGCGAGGACGCGCACGGACAGGTGCTCAAATATGTCGAGCAGTACGTCGAAGAGACCATCCGCGAGGCGGTCAACGTCAACGAAATGCCCGAACGGTGGGATGCCGAAGCGCTCAACCGCGCCGCCGAACGCCGCCTTCTGCCCGCGGGCAGCAATTATATCACCCGCGAGAAATTGGAAAAGTGGGATTACGACCTGGCGGTCAAGAAGATCACCGAAAAGACCAAAAAGGAATACGAGGCAAAGCGTGCGGCATATGACGCCGCCGCGGCGGAAGGAATCTACCGCCTGCCCTTCAAGAGCTTTGCCGATTGGGAACGCAGCGTGCTCCTCTCGGCGGTCAATACCAGCTGGATCGACCATATCGACGCCATGGACCAGCTTCGCAAGGGCATTGTCCTGCGCGCCTACGGGCAGAGCGATCCCGTCATCGCCTACAAGGTGGAGGGGCACCAGATGTTCGAGGAGATGGTGCACCGCATCCAGCGGATAACGGTCGTCCGCCTGCTCAAAACGGAATGGGTGTTCCGTGCGCCGCAGACTTCCGAAGCGGGCGAAATGATGCCCGGCGCGCCGACAAGACCCGCAGCTTCTGCTCCGGCGTCGCCCGCGGCCGAAAATGCGTCCGAAAGCAAAGAGGACGCCGAAAATACGGCGGCGGAAGAGAAACAGACGGAAACGGCGAAAGCACAAAACGAGACGCCCATGCCCGCGTTTAAGCCTGCATCCGTGCCTTTCAGTGCGGCGGGCGCCGGCAAGGCGGGCGGCTTTTCCGAGCCCGTCGAGCCGATGGTGGACGTGAGCAAGCTGCAGACCAACCTGGGCACGGGATCCCGGCAGCCCGCCAAAGCCAAGGCCAAAGTGGGGCCCAACGATCCCTGCCCGTGCGGCAGCGGTAAAAAGTACAAAAAGTGCTGCGGCAAAAACAACTGATCGCAAGGCGGGCCAACCGATGAAATCTCCGGAAATCCTTTTCTTTTCGGAGATTTTTAAGGCTCTGCGGGCTGGGGTCTCAGCGGAGGCTCCCGCCGCAAAGAATCAAAAAAATTGCAGTGAGGGAATCAAATTACGGTATGTTCAAGGCAGACGATTACAGATTGCGCATCAAGGCATTGACGGATACATTGGACGAAGCGGCTTATGCGCTGGATATAGACAAGCAGAAGAGCCGCCGCGCCGAGATATTGGAGGAACAGCAGAAGGAGGAGGTCTGGAACGACCTCGAGCGTTCTGCCAAGCTCGGCAGGGAACTGTCGGTCATCGAAAATAAAATATCCGTCGTGGACGGCAGCCGCAAGGCCATCGCCGACGCGGCGGAGATCGTTTCGCTCATCGAGGAAACGGGGGATGAAGAACTCGTGCCCGAGCTGGACGAAATGCTGAAGACGGCGGAAAAGGACATCGAAGAGACGCGCATCCGCGCGCTGCTGCGCGGGGAATACGACACGGCAAACGCACTCTTGTCCCTGCACGCGGGCGCGGGCGGCACGGAGGCGTGCGACTGGACGAGCATGCTCTACCGCATGTACTGCCGTTACTGCGAATCTATGAATTTCAAGGTGTTCGAACTCGACCGGGAAGCGGGGGACGAAGCGGGCATCAAGCGCGTGGATTTCCGCGTGGAGGGGGTCAACGCCTACGGCTTTCTCAAGGCCGAAATGGGGGTGCACCGCCTGGTGCGCATCTCCCCGTTCGATGCCAACAAGCGCCGCCACACCTCCTTTGCCTCCCTCGAAGTCATGCCCCAGGTTGAGGACAACAATGAAATAGAGATCGACGAGAAGGACATCCGCATCGACATCTATCATTCGGGCGGCGCGGGCGGCCAGAACGTCAATAAAGTCGCCTCGGCGGTGCGCATCACGCACTATCCCACGGGTATCGTGGTGCAGTGCCAGAACGAGCGTTCGCAGCTCCAGAACAAGGCGATGTGTTTTGAAATGCTCAAGGCCAAACTCCTCGAAAAGAAGATCGAAGAGCGGCAGGCGGCGGACAGCGCGCTGAAAGGGGACGTCAAAAAGATCGAGTGGGGGTCGCAGATCCGTTCCTATGTGTTCTGCCCGTACACCCTCGTCAAGGATCACCGCACGGGCTATGAAAAGGGCGACGTGCAGGCGGTCATGGACGGCGACATCCAGGACTTCATCATCGATTATCTCAAAAAGATCTGACCCTTTGACGAAAAAAACGCCATGTCATATTTCGATACTTTGGACAGGACAATCAAGCGCGAGCCCGTCATTCTGGGCATAGAGACCTCGTGCGACGAAACGGCGGCGGCTGTCATCCGCGGCAGAATCATCCTTTCGGACGAGATCGCCTCATCCGCCGACGTTCAGGCGCAGTACGGCGGGGTCGTGCCCGAGATCGCCTCCCGCATGCACACCGACGCGGTGGACGCGGTCGTCAAGGCGGCGCTCAAAAAGGCGGGCATATCCCTCGGCGAAATCGACGCCGTGGCGGTCACCTACGGCGCGGGGCTTTTGGGTGCCCTCCTCGTGGGGCTGTCCTTCGGCAAGGCGCTTGCCTACGCCCTGCACGTCCCGCTCATCGCCGTCAACCACATCCGCGGGCATCTCGCGGCGGCTTACCTCGTCGACCCCGATCTTTGTCCGCCCTTCGTCACCCTGCTCGCCAGCGGCGGGCACACGGCGGTGCTCTATGCCGAGAGCGAAGAAAAATTTCACGTTCTCGGCGCCACGCTCGACGACGCGGCGGGGGAGGCGTTCGACAAAGTCGCCCGCGTCCTCTCTCTCCCGTATCCCGGCGGCCCCAACGTGGAAAAAATGGCGGCGAACGGCAAAAACGTCATACCCATGCCCGAGATGTTGCGGGGAGAGCACAGTTATAATTTCTCGTACAGCGGCCTGAAAACATTTGTCGTCAATTACTGCCATACCAGGGAACAGAAGGGGGAAACATATTCCAAGGCCGACCTTGCCTGCTCCTTTCAATGCGCCGCGCTGGATGTTTTGGTGAAAAAGACGATACAGGCGGCGAAGGAGAAAAAAGTAAAGACCGTCACGGCGGGCGGCGGCGTGGCGGCGAACGGGTATCTGCGCGCCGTGCTGCAGACGGCGTGCGACGAAGCGGGGCTGCGCCTCGTGCTTCCCGCAAAACGCTATTGTACTGACAACGCCGCGATGATCGCCTCCGAAGGGCTCATTCAGTACCGCGCGGGGCATTTTTCGGACCTGCGCCTGAATGCCCGGGCGAGCATTCCCCTCAAAGCCGAATTATAGAATTATAATTGTGAATATACGCTGCATTCGTGCGGGTGCAAGGAAAGAGAGCCGTCGGGCTCTTTTTTTGTTTTGCGGGCCCTGTCGTCACGCTCCCGAGGGGAAAAAGCCGAAAAATGTCCCTGTTTTCCGTCGTTTGTCTCATTATTTCGTCGTTTGTCAAAACGGGTCTTGCATTTTGTCCCCGTTTATGGTGTACTGAAGGCAGGAGGCAAGGGGATCATGTTTGGCAATCTGTTGGATGTGCATATTTTCGGCGTCATTTTATCGGCATTGTCCTGTTCGCCGTCTTTTTCGGCAGGCACGAAGCCGTCGTCCGCGCGGTCATGGCAAGCGTCATTTTTTCCGTCACCGTGGCAATGGCGACCCTCGGCTTGCGCGCACGCCGACGGCCCTTCCGGGTTCAACACGGCAATGTCCTCCATGGAATCGGGCTATGCGACCAATTACCCCTGTGAAACACTGATCGCCTCCACCTGGAACTGCCTATCAGTTCGGCAAAGCCGTGGGCGTGGAAGCCGAGGCGGCGGGCATCTCCGGCTGGTACGGCCCCGCCTGCGACATCCACCGTTCACCTTTCTCCGGGCGCAATTTCGAGTATTACTCCGAGGATCCTTACATCTCCGGCATCATGGTCTCCTATACCGTCATGGGGGCGCAGGAAAAGGGACTGTATGCCTTCGTCAAGCATTTTGCGCTGGCGGATACCGAACCCGAGCGGAGCGGCAAATATACCTGGTGCACCGAACAGGCTTTCCGCGAAATTTACCTCAAACCGTTTGAATATTGCGTAAAGCCGGGGGATACCAAGGCGATCATGACGGCGTATAACCGCGTGGGCAGCGTGCGCGCCAGCGGCAGCTATGCAATGAATACCGAAGTCCTCCGCAATGAATGGGGTTTTGAAGGCATGGTCATCTCCGACTACTATTGCGGCAATAACGCCGTGGATGAGGATGAGTTCATCCGCAGCGGGAACGACCTCAAGCTCTTCCCGGGCGGCAAGGCGAGCGATCTCGACGACGATACCGGTGCCACGGCGGTAAAGGCGCTGCAGCGTTCTTCCAAGAATATCCTGTACGCCTACGTGGAGACGCGCTATATCATGGCGACGAGAGAGCCGAGGACTGACGGCTCCGCGCGATGGCTGTAAATCCCTTTGCCGCTCTTTG
>CAZTND010000001.1:0-46929 GCA_964615285.1 uncultured Clostridia bacterium | reverse complement strand
GAGCCGAGGACTGACGGCTCCGCGCGATGGCTGTAAATCCCTTTGCCGCTCTTTGAAAGGGTGCACGAAGGGAAGAAAAAACAGAATATCCGTCGGCACGGCCGGCGGATATTTTGTTTTTATCGCGGGCATGCCCGCGTTCTTTTGTGGTTTTCAGAAAATATTTTCAAAGGAGAACGCCCAGGCGGCGGGGATGTTGCGGCAGATCTCGCGCAGGACTTCCAGCTTTCCGAGCGCGTCGCCGTATTGCCCGGTCTCTATCAGGCTGAGCCCCTCGCTCAGCCAGTAGTCGATGTAAGAAATATCGTTGTGCGGCACCCAGACGTGCAGGGCTTTTTTCTTTTCGTTCCACGAGATGCGCACGGCCTCCGCGTCCGCGCGCGCGGCGGTCTCCGCTTCCGTCTTTTCGTACAGCGTTTCGATCTGTTCGGAAAATTCGGAAAAGGTATCCTCCACATACCAGGTCTCGTACACGGACACGCCCGCAATGAGCAGCAGGGAAATGAGGATGCTCAGAATGGTCTTTACCATCGTTTTCCCTCCGGCAGGGGCACGGTGAAAATCTTCCGCTTTTTTCCTTTTTCCTGCAAATAAACTTTTCCCGTCCCGTCCAGCGTCATCGCCAGCACGTTTTTGACTTTTTTAACGCCCTGTTTTTTTAGGATGTCTTCAAAAAAGGAAGGGGGCATGCCCGAAAGTTCTATGTTTTTCTGATTGTATTTTCCCTCGTCGGCGACCAGGAGTGGCAGGCTGGTCTGTTCCTCTTCGTATCCCGCTCTGGGAAGGGCGGAAAAGGAGCCGTTGGCTTCGTACAGGGCGTATTCCACGGCGGAGAGGGAAAAATAGCCCGCCGTCCGCAGCGACTCCATCAGGTCGGATACGTCCAGCCGGTTCTTGCGCAGCTGGTATTCGTCGATGCCGTCCTTGTTGACCACCACGCTCGGCTTGCCGCTGACGATGTATTTGAGGGGCGCGCAGTACAGGTCGATGAGGCAGACGATCTGATGCAGGAAATAGATGGTGACGATGGACACGACGCCGTACAGCAGGGGGATGGACGTGTCTGCCATGGGGATGCAGGCAAGTTCGGAGATCAGGAGGGTGATCACGAGTTCGAAGGGCTGCATTTCCCCGATCTGCCGTTTTCCCATCAGCCGCATGATGAGGAGAAGCGCAACGTAGATGATCGCGGTGCGGATAAAAATAAGTCCCATACGCCTATCTTCTGCAACCGGAAAAAATTTATGCGGAAAAGCATATGCATTCGCTTGCCAAAGGGGGCCGCCGCGTGCTATAATTCCATTGAAATTCGAAGTAACCGGCAGCGCGTCAAGTGCCATTGGACGGGACGTTGTCAATGGACGAAAGGGAAGAAAATCCAAAATCATGCTTTCCTGCGGTGCGGTCGGTGCGTCCGTCAATAAAATTTTCAGCCGCAAGGCACATTATTTTCGGACCTCTTGAATTTTATCGGAGGTTTTTTTATGTTTCTCGAAAGGGTAAAGCGCACGTTTTTTTCCAAGTATTTTCTGGAACTCTCCGTCGGTAAAAAGACGGCGTATCTCGGCGTATTTATTGCCTTGGCGGTTGCGGCGAACATACTGTCCGTCGACGTGACGGCCAGCCTGAAAATTTCTTTCACTTATGTCGTCGCCTTTTTTACGGGCGCGATTTTCGGTCCCCTGATGGGTTTTGCGGTCTGTTTTTTCGGCGACATCGTCGCGTTTCTGCTTCCCGCGGGGGGCGGCGTCTACTGGCCGCTGACGGGCATATGTTCGGGACTTTTGGCATTCATTCCGGGCATGGTCATGAACAATCTCCGTTTTTCGTTCCGCGGCGGCGTGTATGTCAAAGCGCTGATTTCCGTTCTGTCGATGTATCTTCTCGTCACCTGCTCCCTGGGTGCGTACTCCAATTATCTCTATGTGAAATATGTCGTATACGCCGGCAGAGAGTATACCACGGCTTTCGGCGCCTATCTTGCGGGCAAACTTGCCTTCTCCACGGCGGTCAGTGCGGCCAATTATATTTCGGTCTTTCTCCTGATCCCCGTGCTCAATTCCGTCAGGCCTCTGCGCTTCCGCATCGAATGAGGTATACGAAAAAGAAATGAAAAAACCGCCCTTGCCGCCTTGACGGCAGGGCGTTTTTCTGCTATAATGAAACTCGTACCGTATCGGGGCGTGCGGGAAAAGGCGGGGCAGCTTTGTTCTTCCGCCGTCGGCCCGTCCCTCCGCCCGCAGAAACATGCGGACGACGGCAAGGAGTCTTATGAACGGTCTGAGCAATCTTTTGGCGTATGAAACGCCCGTCTACAATTCCTTCACGATTCCCACGTTCTGGGGGGACGTCGAAATTTATTATTACGCCGTCTGCATCGTTATGGGCATTTTGACGGCGACCTTTTTTACCGCCCTTCTGATGCATCGCCGGAACATCTCCATGGACGTCGTGCTCATCTGTTTCATCGTATGCGTGCCCTGCGCCATCGTCGGCGCGCGGCTCTATTCCTGCATCAGCGAGGGGATGCCGCCCGAAAAATGGTTCGATTTCGATTCCATCCGCAGCGGCGGGCTCTCCATCATGGGCGGCATATCGGGCGGCGCCATCGGCGCCATCGTGCTCTGCTTTTTCAAAAAATGGAATTTTTTCCGCATCACCGACTGCATCGTGCCCGCGTTCGCGCTGGCGCAGGCCATCGGCCGCTGGGGCAATTATTTCAATCAGGAAGTGTATGGCGGCGTGGTGGAAAACCCTTCCCTGCAGTTCTTCCCGATCTCTGTATTCATCGAGAACGACGGGCAGTGGCATTATGCCTTTTTCTTCTATGAAAGCGTCATCAATTTCGTCTGGTTCATCGTCCTCTTCCTCATCGCCTGGAACGTGGTCAAAAAGCCGAACGGCATTCTCACGGGGTTGTTCTTCTTCTTTTACGGCCTGGTGCGCTCCGTCATGGAGCCGCTGCGCGATCCCTCCTATCAGTACGGGGGCGGGGTCGAGATCAATTCTTCCCTGGTGGCGGCGTACGCGCTCATTGCGCTCGGCATCGTCGTCATCGCGGCGGCGCTGATCTGTAACAAGAAAAAAGAGGGAAGGTTTTTCGGCTCGGCGCACGGAGATCCCTATATCGTCAGCCGTTTTGTCCCCGCCGGCAAGGGCGACGCTCCTCTGTATACTTTCATCAATTATGCCACGCGGCTGCGCGACCGGGAGCAGCCGGACGCGACAGGGGACAGCGGAAAAAACCGCCCGGAAAAGGCGGCGGAAAAACGGTAGTGCGACGAACGGAGGAGAAGAATCATGCGAAATCTGACATTGCTGACCGATCTTTACGAACTGACCATGGGGTACGGCTTTTTCAAACAGGGCCGGCACGAACAGCGGGCGGTGTTTGACATCTTTTTCCGGCAGAACGAGCTCATCACGTATTCCCTCGCCGCGGGTTTGCAGCAGGCGATCGAATATGTGGAGAATATCCATTTTACGGCGGACGATCTCGCCTATCTCAAAAGCCTGGGGCTCTTTGACGAGGCATTTTTGTCCTATCTCAAAAACATGCGCTTCACGGGGGACATCTATGCCGTCAAAGAGGGGGAACCGGTCTTTCCCGGCGAACCCATCCTGACGGTGCGCGCGCCCGTCGTGCAGGCGCAGTTTCTGGAAACGGCCCTTCTGAACATCATCAACCACCAGACGCTCATCGCCACCAAGGCCGCCAAGATCTGCCGCGCCGCGCAGGGGGACAGCGTCATGGAATTCGGCCTGCGCCGCGCCCAGGGGCCGGACGCGGGCATCTACGGCGCCCGCGCCGCTGTCATCGGCGGCTGCAGTTCCACGTCCGACGTGCTGGCGGGGGAAATGTTCTCCATTCCGCTCTCGGGCACCATGGCGCACAGCTGGATCATGAATTTCCCCTCCGAGTTCGAGGCGTTCAAGGCGTATGCCGACGCCTTCCCCGACAATTGCCTGTTGCTCGTGGACACCTACGACACCCTCCGCAGCGGCGTTCCCAACGCCGTCAAAACCTTCCGCTATCTCAAAGAGAAGGGATATGCGCCCAAGGGCATCCGCCTGGACAGCGGTGACCTGGCATATCTTTCCAAAAAAGCGCGCAAAATGTTGGATGCGGCGGGGTTTGAAGATACGATCATCTGCGCCTCGGGCGATCTCGACGAAAATTCCATCGAATCCCTGAAATCGCAGGGCGCGAAGATCGACGTGTGGGGCGTTGGCACCAAGCTCATCACCAGCGAGGACATGCCTGCTCTCGGCGGGGTGTATAAGCTGGCGGCGGTCTATGAAGGGGAACGGGAGATCCCCAAGATCAAGATCTCGGACAACACCGCCAAGATCACCAATCCCGGGTTCAAGCAGGTCTACCGCATTACGGACAATGCAAGCGGCAAGGCGGTCGCCGACCTCATTGCGCTCCGCAGTGAATCGTTCGATGCGGACAAGCCGCTCACCATCCGCCATCCCGTCGACCGCTGGAAGACGATGACGGTGGAAAATTATTCCCTGCGCCCGCTGCTCGTGCCCGTTATCGAGAACGGCAGGCGGGTCTGCGGATTCCCGCCGCTCAAAGAAGTCGCCGCCTATGCGCGGGAACAGACGGCCGCGTTCTGGGAGGAATATACCCGCAACGCGCTGCCGCATCTCTATAAAGTGGACCTGAGCGAAGAACTTCTGGCGCTGAAAGACCGCCTTCTGGAGGAAGTGAGGGGATCGAAGGGCAATGTTTAAGATCTATACCGCGGACAAAGTGAAAAAAATCGTGGCGCGCGTGGAAGAGGAGTACGAGAACGCTCTTTCCGGTCTGCGCAAGCGCATCGTCGACCTGACGGCAGAGAACCGGGAGCTTTCCGCCCGCCTTTCCCTGTTGGAAAAGGACCGCGACCGCGTGGCGGACGCGATCATCACGGCGGAAAAGACGGGGCAGGAGATCCGGAATTCGGCCGATGCCTATGCGCTTGCCCGCCGCGAGGGGATATACCGCCTGGCAGAGCGCTGCCGCAGCCTTGCCGCCGCTCTCGCCGAAAAATATCCGGACGAAGAGGACGTCAAGAACTTCGATGCGTATATAAGCAAACTCGACGAGGCGTTGGAGACGGGCGGAGAGGGCGAGCTGGATATGAATAAGATACTCTATCCCGACGCGGATTTGAAATTGGAAAATATCTGTAAAGAATTGGGGTTGATGGACGATGGCGAAGAATGAACGGCGGGACCCTGCGCCCGGGAAGAAAGAGAAGGGAGCGGAACACCCGGCGGCTTCCGGCAGCTCGAAATATTACGATGAAAACGGCGTTCTGCGGCGGGACAACCGTTTCTTTCTGATTTGCCTGATCGTCTTTTTTGCGGGGATATTCATCGACCTGGTGACCAAGGCATGGGCGGAGATCTATTTCCGCGTTCTCGGGAATGACTTCTTCGAACTCATCCCGGGCTTCATGGAACTTGAGCTGACCTACAACACGGGCATGGCGTTCGGAATGTTTTCGGACAATCCCGTGTTCATGGAAATCGTCACCTGGGCGACGCTCGTCATCGTGGTGCTCTTTTTGGTCATTGCCTGGCGCCTGCCGAAGGTGTTCAATCTCCACCGCTTTTGCCTCTGCCTGGCGGCGTCGGGGGCGTTCGGCAACTTTCTGGATCGCGTATTCGTCGCGGAGGGCGTGCGCGACTTCATGGATATCAGCAGCATCGGCTTCGGGGTATGCAATTTTGCCGATTACTTTTCGACGGTCGGGCTCGTTTTGCTGGTGTTTTGCATCCTCTTCGTGGGGGAGGAATCCCTCTTCCCGCTCATCGGGAGAAAAAAGAGGAGCGAGGCGAAACGCAAAAGCGAAGATACGGAAGAGCGGGAACGGTGATGCGCGACCTTTTTTTCGCGGCGGAAGAGCCGTGCAAGCGGCTGGACGTGTTTTTGGCGGAGAACTGCGAGGACATGACCCGTTCCGCCATTAAAAAATTGATCGACGGGGGGCATGTCCTCGTCAACGGCAAAAAAGCCAAGGCGGGCGACCCCGTGCCGAAAGGGGCGGAGATCCTGTTTTCCCGTCCCGAACCCGTGTCCCTTGCGGCGGCGCCGGAAGATCTGCCCGTCGATATTGTCTACCAGGATGAAGACATTGCCGTCATCAACAAGGCGCAGGGCATGACCGTGCATCCGGGCAACGGCAATCCGTCGGGGACGCTCGTCAATGCGCTCCTCTATCATCTCGATTCTCTCAGCGGCATCAACGGGGTCATCCGCCCCGGCATCGTGCACCGCATCGACAAAGACACGTCGGGGCTATTGGTCGTCGCCAAAAACGACGCGGCGCACGTCGCGCTTTCCCGTCAGATCGCCGACAAGACTTGCCGCCGCGTCTATCTTGCCCTGTTGGAGGGCATCGTAAAACAGGATGAGGGCGTCATTTCGACAGACATCGGCAGAAATCCCGCCGATCGCCTGAAAATGGCGGTTCTGCCCGCGGGAAAGGGAAGGGGCGCGCGCACCGATTATCGCGTCGTCAGGCGTTTCATGCAAAGCGGGTATACGCTCTGTGAATTTTCCCTGCACACCGGCAGAACGCATCAGATACGCGTGCACGCGCAGTACATCTCCCACCCCGTCGTGGGCGATCCCGTGTATGGTCATAAAAAGAATAAATTCGGGCTGAAGGGACAGCTGCTGCATGCCTGCAAACTCGTTCTGCGGCATCCCCGGACGGGGGAAGAGATGACTTTCGAGGCGCCGCTGCCCGACCATTTCCAAAGAGTGCTTTCGGTTTTGGAAAACAAGGAAGAAGGCGGGCATGCCCGCGTTGAACGGGTGGATGAAGATCGGATATGAAGAGATTGACAGATGGCGGAAAACTGAACAGGATATTTGTCCGTTTGGCGCACGAAGTGGTCGAGCGCAACGCCGGAACGGACGGCGTGGTGCTGCTGGGCATCCAGAAGAGCGGCGTTGCCGTGGCGGAAAAACTGCGGGACGAGCTGGAGAAGATCGAGGGTGTGCGTCTGCCCACGGGCGCGCTGGACGTCACGCTCTACCGCGACGATCTCCTGCGCGGCATCTCCGTTGCGCAGAATCTCACCATCGTCGATTTCTCCGTGGACGGAAAGACCGTCGTGCTTTGCGACGACGTCCTCTATACGGGCAGAACGGTCCGTGCGGCGATCTCCGCCGTGCTGGCATTGGGCAGGCCGAAGCGCATCCGGCTTCTGACCGTTGCGGACAGGGGCAGCCGGCAGCTTCCCTTTGCCGCCGATTACGTGGGCGAAAATGTTCTCGCCGGCCCGGAGGGCAAGATCTTCGTCCGCGTGCCGCGGTATGCCGGGGATGCAGAGGCGGGGATATATCTCGGACAGTGAAAAAATAATCATATCAAGAGGTGTCATTATATGTCTAACGAAAAGAATCAAACACAAAAGAATCAGACGCACAGGAAAGAAAAGGGCATCAACAAGACGATCACCTTGCGCGCCCTTTCCTACATCGGCATGGTCGTTTCGGCGCTCATGGTGTTGGTCGGCGGCGTATTGAATCTCTGCGGATTGGAAAGCGTCACCGGCGTGCTCACCAAAGTCGCCAGCATCCTCATGCTCATTGCCATCGCCTGGCCGGCATGGGATTTCTGCCGCGGCAAGGCCAATTGGATGAAATATCTCTATTTCATCGCGCTCGTGCTCTACATCCTCGGCGCCGTGTTCGGCTTTCTGGTGCTGGGTTCCTGATTCTGTAAGATCATAACGTAAGAGAACGTCCGGACGCGGCTGCGGCATTTCCCGCAGCCGCGTCCGCTTATAAACGGGCGCCGAACGCAAAATCCCGGGCTTTTTTCCTTTACAAACGCGCGGAATTACGGTATAATAATACGGAATCATCACACGGAAAAAGAGAAAAGGAGGCGCAGCCATGGCATATCCCTTGATCGCCATCGTCGGACGGCCGAACGTGGGCAAGAGCACGTTTTTCAACAAGGTCGTCGGCAGAAAAATTTCCATCACCGAAAACCGCCCGGGCGTCACCCGCGACCGGCTGTATGCCGACGCCGAATGGCGGGGCAAGAAATTTACCGTCGTCGACACGGGCGGCATAGAACTCAAGAGCGAGGACGATATGTGGCGGCACATCGCCAAACAGGCGGACATCGCCATCGAACGGGCGGACGTCATTCTGTTTTTCACGGACGGCAAAGAGGGGCTGACCTCGTCGGACTATGACGTGGCGGAAAAGCTCCGCCGCAGCAAAAAGCCCGTCGTGCTCGTCGTCAATAAAATAGATGAGTATGCGCAGGAAAAGCTGTTCGATTTCTATGCTTTGGGGCTGGGCGAGCCCTTCGCGGTTTCCTCCGAGCATTCGCAGGGCATCGGCGACGTGTTGGACGAAGCCCTTTCCTACATCGGGGACGGCGGCGAGGAGGAGCATACCTCTCTGAAAATCGCCATCGTCGGCAAGCCCAATGCGGGCAAATCCTCCCTCGTCAACAGGCTTTTGGGCAGCGAGCGCTCCATCGTCACGCCCGTCGCGGGCACCACGCGCGACGCCGTGGATACCCTTCTGGAGCGGGACGGCAGGCGGTATACCCTCATCGACACGGCGGGCATCCGCCGTAAGCGCAGCGTGGAGGACGACGTGGAGTACTATTCCGTCCTGCGCGCGTTCGACGCCGTGCGCCGCGCCGACGTGTGCGTGTTGGTCGTGGATGCCGCCGAGGGCATCACCGAACAGGACACAAAGATCATCGGCTATGTGCACGAACAGGGCAAGCCTTCGGTCATCGCCATGAACAAGTGGGACCTGGTCGAAAAGGATACGAACACCATCAACCGTTTCGAGGAAAAGCTCAAAGAGGATCTCAAATTCATGAGTTATTTCAAGTCGGTGTACATCTCCGCCAAGACGGGTCAGCGCGCCGAAAAGATCCTCGAACTTGCGGACATGGTATACGCGAACGTCACGCGGCGGGTGTCCATCGGCGCACTCAACGATCTCATCATGGACGCCGTGCGCATCAATGAACCGCCGTCCTACAACGGCAGGCGGCTCCGCATTTTCTACACCACGCAGGCGAACGCCGTGCCGCCCACCTTTGTGTTTTTTGTGAACGACGAAACGCTGATGCATTTTTCCTACGAGCGCTATCTCGAAAATACCATCCGCAAGGCATACGATTTTTCGGGCACGCCCGTCCGCCTGGTTTTGAGGCAGAAGAAAGAAGAGGAAGGAGTGTAAAAGAGTGAGAGAACTTGCGCTTTCGCAGCTGTGGTATTGGTTTTTGCTGATGGCGGTCGTCTGTTACCTCATCGGCAGCATCAATTTCGCCACGCTCGTTTCAAAACTCAAACATCACGACATCCGCAAAGAGGGGAGCGGCAACCCCGGTACCATGAACATGTTCCGCACCTTCGGCTGGAAGATCGGGTTGGTCACCTTTTTGCTGGACGCATTCAAGGGCGGCATTCCCGCGGTCATCAGCTATTTCATCTTCCGCAACTTCTATTTTGAGGGCACCCATGTTCTTGTCAGCGACTTCACGCGCTATCTTTGCGGCGTATGCGTCATCGTCGGGCACATCTTTCCCTGTTTCATGCATTTCAAGGGGGGAAAGGGCATCGCTTCCACGCTCGGGCTCTTCTGGCTGTGCATGGGGTGCGAACAGCCGTATTTCCTCGCCGTCGGGCTGGCTGCGCTGCTCTTGGTCGTGCTCTACATCAAGCTCTCCAACTGGGGCTCCATGGGTTCGCTCTTGGGCGTCACGGGCTTTTCCATCTGGCAGGCCACGGTGTTCTATCTCAACTATGCGCCGCAGGACTATCTTGCAGATCCCTATGTCATTTCGCTCTTTGTCCTCATCCTGATCCTGAACGCCCTCACCTGGTTCGCGCACCGGCTGAACATCCGCCGGCTCCTGTCGGGCGAGGAACACCGCACGGCGGCGAAAAAGAAGAAAAAGGCGTAAAAATTTTTCCGTGGGAGAAAAATTTTTCTTCAATATAGTGGACAAACGGCGGAAAGCGTGTTATAATAAATCTCCCGATACGGGCCAGTTCTCAGATTCGATTGGCTGCGGCGGGTGCGGTAAGCATGCCGAAGGCTCGGCTTCGTTAAAACGGAAACCTTAAATTTAAATGCAGACAATAATCGTCTCGCTTACGCTGCTTAATTAGCGTATGTCTTCCGCGCGGTTCCTGTCGCCGCGCGGCGGGCATCATTTAAGACAGGGAACGGTCGGTCTGATCTTGCCGCGGCAAATCGGCTGTATTCAGCGGCACACGTTCCGTCGGGTTTGTTCGCCGAAACGACGGAAAAGGGATGAAAGACGGACTAAGCATGTAGAAAATCCATCCAAAGCCGTCAAGACTCGGGTGCAAGTCCCGACTGGTCCACCATATGCGACGTATACGCACACGCTGCGTTCACGTCAGAATCAGAAACCGATTTGTCGGTTTCTTTTTTGTATAAAGAAAACCCCCGGATAGTCCGGGGGTTCAGAGAAGGCGAAGCCGGTGAAGAGGACAAAAGAACTCCGTTTGATTATAATAAAAGAAGCGACCCGCCGGTCACAAGAAATAATCAAACGGAGGACAAAAGAAATGAATTCTAATGACAAGAGAATTTTATCACATACGACGTGGAATTGCAAGTATCACACATATTTTTATGTATAGGTTTTATTATAACTTTTTAATGGTGATTATTGGTTTCGGTTATTTTAGTGTAAGGCATTACTTTTGCTATACTTTGTAATAATGCTTAAAATGATTTCCAGCAAGTTTGGGTTTGTGAATCTTTGCAGATCAAATTCAAAAACGATCGGATCGATCGGCTTATTTATGCGCAGGGGGGGGGGTAGCTTTTTTGGGAATGCGGATATGCAGCGTGAAAGCGCCGCCATGCTCATGCAGGGAAAGTGTGCCGCCGTATTGTTCCGTGATGTATTTCATGCTCTTTATGCCGTAACCGTGCTTGTTGCGGTCGGCTTTGCTCGTCTGCGGTATGGTTCCCGTCATGTCCCGCCCGTCCGCGCAATAGTTCACGCTTTCGATTTCGATATTGTCCCCGGCTTCGCGCACGGTCAGCGAAATGATGCGCTTGTTTTCGTCGGCGAGCAGCCGCACCGCTTCGATGGCGTTGTCGAGCATGTTGCCGAACAGGGAATAGGTTTGCGCGGGAGAGAGAAAGGAGAGCAGTTTTCCGTCCGCAAGGCAGGTCAGGCGGATGTTGTCCCGCGCGCATATCATGGACTTTTCGCACAGGATGACGTCCAGAATTTTGTTGCCCGTCTTAATGTTTCTGTCGTAGAATTCCACGGCTTCTTTAAGTTCGTCTATTTCCGAGCGGTTCAGTTTGTTTTCCAGGTTTGCGAACATATGCTTCAGGTCGTGACACTTGGCGTTGATGACGTCGATGCTCGCCTTCGCGTGTTCAAATTGCAGTTGTTCCTGCCGCCACATGTGTTTGAGCACGTTCATGTCCCGCTTGGTTTTGCTCTGCGAAAGTATGCCCGCGCAAATGAACAGGATGATGAACCCGAAGAGGATGCAGAAAATTTTGAGAATGATATTGAGCGCCAGGCTCTCTTCTTCGTATACCCGCGCCACACACACCAGCCCGTTCACCAAAAGCACGGTAATTGCGGACAGGGTAGCCACGTTAATGGCGGTCTGTCGATCGAGTTCCAGCCGATCGCGCTTGCGGAATATCAGCCACCAAAGGAAATAGACGACGGCGTAATACCCGAAAAAGATGAGCCAGTTATACCAGCCGGAGGCGTCGTTTCCGAAAAAGCTGAGGGAAATTTTGTCGTTGACGCCGCAGAGGTTCTGGATGAGTTGATAAAAACGGGTGCTGATTTGCTGACATGCCACGCCGGAGCACCAGCAAAAAAGAAGTTCGGCGGGGCGCTCGTCATAACAAAACGCGAGCACGCCGAATGCCATGCCCGAAACGAGCAGATAGCAAAGCACTCTGACGGGAAAATCGAACGGTTCGGGCGTTTCATAATTTGCGACGGCGAGGGGAATGCATAATACGGTGCCCGCGATCGTCAGCCCGGCGAGGCGCAGAAGAAAGTGTTTTCTTCTTTTTCTGGACCAGGAACAGACGACCGAGCATATTTCCGTCTGCAAAAAATTGGAGAAAAACAGGGAAAACTCATATATGTAAGTCCAGAACATGCTATTTGAAATCTCCTCCGTCAAAGAATGCCGTCAGGCGGTGCATAAATTCTTTTTTGCGCGGGTGGGAAATCTGCAGTTCGTCTCCGCCGACCACGGCGGTAAATCCTTTGACCGAGCTGACGAAGCGCAGGTTGACGAGATAGCAGTTGTTGCAGCGGGCAAAACCGTAGGGGGACAGTTTTTCCTCGATGGATTTGATCGACTGGTATTGTCTGTATTCTCCGCCGGCCGTATGATATTTACAGTGGTGACCGCGCACTTCGACGTAATATATTTCGGCGGGGGAAAGTTTTTTATACCCCATATCCGTAGGAACAAGCAGTTCCACGGATTTTTTTTCAGCCAGTTTATCCATAGCCTTGCGGAATTTCAGCGCAAATTCGTTGTATTCGACGGGCTTCACGATGTAGTTGAGGGCGTCCACTTCGTAGCCGCGGATAGCATACTGCGTCAGGCTGGTGATGAAAAAGAGGAGCACTTCTTTGTCCATTTCCCTGAGTTTGTGCGCCGCGGCGATGCCGTTGAGATAGGGCATTTTGATGTCCATAAACACCACGTCGTACACCGCCGTGTAATTTTCGAGAAAAATCACCGCATTGGCAAAGGTCTTCACGGAGAATGCTTCGCCGTTTTCGGCGGCGTAACGCAGCAGGTATTCTTTCAGGGCCGCCGCCTGCAATTTGTCGTCTTCCACAATGGCAATCGTATACATCGTTTTTTTCCCTTCCCCTTAAACCGAAAATCAAAACAGAATAAGGCTTTGTTTTCAGTATAACGGCAACCCGCTTTTTTGTCAAGGGGGCGGGGAAATATACCGCGCAACCTTTTCTTTTTTCGTCCTAAACTTATCGCACAAGTTCGCGTTCGCCCGCCGCGGAACCGCGCGCGGGATTTTCGGGATAACTTTTTCCTGTGTAAGTTTGCGCCGAAAAAACAAAAGGGCGTGCAAGCGAAAAATCAATCCGGGCGGCGGAAAGATGAAATTGCGCTGTTTGGGTTGAAACGGTACGGGGAAAGTTTTATAATTTCCGACAGCACAAGGCGGCGTGAATTTTTCGGCGCGCCGCCGGAATAAAGAAAAAACCGGCGGCAACGTCGGATAAAAGGGAGGTTTTTATGAAGCTTAAAAGGTTATTGCTCGGATTTTTGCTTGCGCTGTGTTCCGCCGCGACCGTGTTTGCGGTTGCGGGCTGTGACGGCGGCGGAGCGGACAGCAGCGGCGACGATTCGTCGGGCGGCTCTTCCCAAACCTATCAGTTCACGGGAACGATGGGCGGATCGGATTTGGAAGCGGCGGGGCGGAACTACGCTTTTTGGCTCAATCTGAACGCCGACTACACCGCCGTGCTCAGCCGTTACAGAATCGGCAGCCATGACAATTCGCCTGCGGCGGAAAATTCCGCCTACGAGGAAAGCTACATGTCCGGGAGTTGGGGAGAAACGGTAAGAGACGGTGTAGAGGGGCTTTCGATCAGCCTGTCGGTCATCGACGACGACGGTTCCGTCACGGAAACGAAGACCGCTACCGCTTACGGCAACACCAACGGCGTCTACACCTTTACGATGAACATTTCCGTCGTATCCGGCCAGTCGTATTCGCGCGATGTTTCGTTCACCGGCGGGACGGAGGTGATTTATGCGGACGCCGACGCCTTCATCGCGGACTTCTATGTAGCGGAAGAGGAAACGGATGCGACCGCTTTCACCGGGACTTACAACGATAGAGAATGGACGCTCACGTTCGATACGGAAACGTCTTGCACCATCAGCACGACCATGGGCGAAAGCAACGTGCCCTTCACATGCAGCTACTCCATCGACGAGGACCTCATTTGCACCCTGACCTTGACGCAGGAACTGTCGAACGAGTACATGATTGCCATCTGGAACGGCATCAGCGGCGTGCAGTGGCAGCTCGATTACGATAATCTCACCATGACGCCCGTCGAGGCGTCCGCCGCAGAGTAAAGATTTTACCGGAAAGCAAAGAAATCAATGGTTTCGGAATCCGTTCGCGGGCATGCCCCCGCCCCGGATAGCCGGAGCCGAAAAAAATAATCCCGACATTTAAGGAGTAATACAGGCATGAAAGCATTTTCCAAAAAATTGTGGATCCCGCTGACGGCGGTGTTCGCGGTGCTCATGGTCGTTTTCATCGCGGCGTATTTCGTGACGAGTTATTTCTCGGTCGCCATCAACGCCGCCCTCGGAACGACAAACTTCAAGGTGGTGGCCGACCCGGACGCGCAAATTTTCTACGAACCGCTTGCTTTGGACGACGCCGCCCTGGAAGAGGCGGAGCGCGCGCTTTGCGAAGAGATTGAAGGCGAAGGCGCGGCACTGCTCTTCAACAAGGACAATGCCCTTCCCCTGGAGGAAGGCACAAAGTTTAGCTGTTTTTCCCAGTCTTCCGTTGATCTCATGTACGGCGGCACGGGATCGGGCGGCGTGGACGCCGACGACGCCGTAACGCTGCACGCCGCAATCACCGAAACGTTCGGCAGCGGCAGCGTCAATCAGGACTTGTGGACGTTTTACGTCACTTCCGGTTACAGCCGCGAGAACGCCGCCACGACGGGCGGACACCAGGGGCAATATCAGGTCAACGAAGTTCCCTGGAGACTTTATGAAAGCGCGGGCGTGACCGATTCCTTTGCCGAATACGGCGACGTGGCGCTCGTCGTGCTCGCCCGCTCGGGCGGCGAAGGCGCGGACCTGCCGGACGACGAAGATTGCTTCGAGTCCAACGGCGTATACGACTACGACAGCACGGACGGAGATTATCTCCAACTCACCGCAGAAGAAATCGACATGCTCGATCACATTCAGGCGTACAAGGAAAACGGCACCTTCAAGAAGGTCGTCGTGCTGCTGAACTCGGCAAACTCCTTGCAGCTTGACTTTTTCGACGACTATGACATCGACGCGGCGCTGTGGATCGGCGACGTGGGCATGACCGGAATCAACGCCGTTGTGGACATTCTTGCCGGCAACATCAATCCTTCGGGCCGCATCGTGGATACCTTCCTCAACGACAACCATTCTTCCCCCGCTATGGTCAATTTCGGCGCGTTCCCGTACAGCAACGCGGACGAATTGGAACTGGCAACGGGACAAAACAACACCGATTCGGGCGTTTCAAAAGGCAACCGCAACTATGTCATCTACCAGGAGGGCATTTACGTCGGCTACCGCTATTACGAAACGAGATATGAAGATTATGTCTTCGGCAATGGCAACGCGGGCGATTACGACTATGCCGCCGACGTCGCCTATCCCTTCGGTTACGGTCTTTCTTACAGCACGTTTGAATATTCCGATTTCAGCGTGACGGACAACGGCGACGACACGTTCACCGTTTCCGTAGACGTCGAAAATACGGGCAACGTGGATGCCAAGCATACCGTGCAGATTTATTTCAGCTCGCCCTATACCGATTACGATAAGGAAAACGGCGTGGAAAAAGCCGCCGTCGAGCTGTGCGGGTTCGACAAGCAGGAAATCCGCGCGGGGCAGACCAGAACGTACACCATTACCGTCGATAAGGAAGATCTGACCTCTTACGACAGCAACGGCGCCGAAACGTATATCCTCGACGCGGGCGACTATTACTTCACGGCGGGGCGCAACGCGCACGACGCCGTCAACAACATCATTCGCGCCAAGGCGGCCGATCAGAACATCACGCTCGACGAGAGCAGGATGTACGGCGTCGGCACGGACGGCACGGGCGACGCGTCGCTCGCCGCCAAGTGGAACAACGCCGCCCTGGATACCGACACCTTCTCCGTTTCCTCGGCAACGGGCAACGAAATCACCAACCGCTTCGACAACGCCGACCTGAACAAATACGAGGGCACGGCGACGAGTCAGTCCATTACTTATCTCACCCGCAGCGACTGGACGAACACTTTCCCCACGAAAGTCGAGACTCTTACCGTCAACGATACGATGTGGGCGGACGGGCTGACCCACGACGAAACGGGCGAAAACAGCCGTTCCGCGCTCGTCGAACGGTACAAGTCCGAATATTGGGCGGATGCGACCGAACTGCCCACGCAGGGCGCGGATGGCGATCTGTCCGCCATCGACCTGCGCGATAAAGATTACGACGATCCCATGTGGGAAGAGCTGCTCGATCAGATTCCTTTCAGTGAAATGACTCCCCTCATCGAGAACGGTTTCCACCTCACGGAGGCTGTTCCCAGCATCAACCTGCCCGGCACCAGGGACGAGAACGGGCCGCAGGGCTTTACCGCCACCATAGTCGGCGGGGGGAGCGCCATGGCATATACTTCCGAAGACGTCATGGCGGCGACTTTCAACCTCGATTTGGTCGCCGAAATGGGACAGTATATCGGCGAGGACTTCCAGCGCGCGGCGGGTGAAGACGCCGAAAGCCAGTACACGGGCATTTACGGGCCGGGCGCCAACATCCACAGAACGCCTTATTCGGGCCGCAATTTCGAGTACTACTCCGAGGACGGCTGGCTGAGCGGCGAGATTTGCGCCGTGGAAGTTTCGGCCATTCAGGAGCGCGGCGTGTATGTGTTCACCAAACACTTTGCGCTCAACGATCAGGAAGAGGGTCGTTACGGCATCAGCACCTGGTCCAACGAACAGGCGATCCGCGAAATTTATCTCGAAGGATTTGAAGGCTCCGTTGTGGACGGCGGCGGTCTGGGCGTCATGTCCTCCTTCAACCGTCTGGGCGTCGTCTGGTCGGGCGCGCATGAAGGGCTGATGACAGGCATTCTCCGCGACGAGTGGGGCATGAAGGGCGCGGCGATTACCGACTGTTCCATTTTTGCGGATTACATGGATATGCGCCTCGGCGTGCTGGCCGGGCAGGATCTGTGGGACGGTTACGGTTCTACGATGGATATCAGGCTTTCCTCTTATGCGAACGACGCCGCCATCGTCACGGCATGCCGTCTTGCGGCCAAGCATATCATATACAGCATCATCAACAGCCACGCCATGAACATCGGGAACGCCGAAATCGTTCCCGCACTGCCTTGGTGGCAGACGACCATCCTGTCCGTCATGATCGTTTGCATCGTCCTGACGGTCGGCAGCGCGGCAATGCTCACGGTTTCGTGCCTCAAAAGAAAAGAATAAATATGCAATTTAGGGAACTCGGCCCGGCAACGGGCGGGTATCGGCGAACGTATTGACGAGAAAGCGGATATTGAAAAATATCCGCTTTCTCATTTTTATCGGTAAGCAACAGGTATGGCGCGGTGTTCTCCGAAGTCGTGTCCGTGACGGTCAACGGCCGGACAATGACGACCAATGCAAGCTGGAGCGGCGGAGGCGGTTGGGAGACTTTTGTGCTGGTCGAACTCGGAGAGATCGGCCTCAACCAGGGGGCGAACGAGATCGTTTTCGAAGTGACGACGAATGACAACGCCGCTTCCTTCAACTTCGATGCCATCGGACTGCTTGCCAATGCAGAACTCACATTTGCTACGGGCGCCGCATAATGCGGCGCACCGGGCAACCGGTCAAAAAAACCACCGGATGCGGAGAGAGTGCATATCTTTACATACATCCGCGGAATGTCCGCTCTCCATGACGGAGGAAAGGGCTTTTCGGCGGCTGTGAATGAACGGTCGATCAAAGTTATATGGAAGGCTTTCGGCTTTTCCTGCAAAAATTGACCCGTGCTGACAAAACGGGTCAATTTTCTTTTGCGCGCGGGCGGTATACTTTTGCCTTGAACAGAGGGGGAATGGGTTGGAAGTCTACATCGAATACGCGCTGGCGGAAAATTTCATGCTGGACGGGGCGCTCCTGTATCTCGCGCAAAAGACCGTCCGTCTGCCCGTGGGCAGGCTGCGGCTCTGCCTTGCCGCGGTGTGCGGCGCGGTGTTTGCCGTCGTCTTTCCCTTTTTCGACCTTTCGGCGGGCTGGGCATTCGCCGTGCGCTATCTGTTCGGGGCGCTCTTGTGCCTCGTCGCCGTGCGGGCGGGAACGGTCAAAGAATATGTCCTCGCCGTCTTGCTCTTCTATCTGTATACCTTTGCGCTCGGGGGCTTGCTTTTGGGCATGTATGCCTTCTTTGATCTCGATTACGATTCTGCGGGCGGATATTTTGTTTCCGAAACGCCCGTGGGTGCCGTGCTCGCCGCGGGCTTGGTCTTTCTGCTCGTCGTGCTCCGCCTTTTCAACGCGCTGCGCCGCCGCTACCGCCGCACAAAGCTGATATACCGCTGCGCTGTCGTCCTGTCGGACGGCAGGGAGGCCGCGGGCGCCGGATTTTTCGATACGGGCAATCATCTCCTGTGCGGGGAAAGCCCCGTCTGCCTGATGGATCCCGTGTTTGCGCTCCGCCTTTTCGGCGGCGCGCCGGACACCGCAGGGATGGAAAGTCTGTGGGTACATACCGCTGCGGGGGACGCGGAACTGAAAATATTTCCCGCACAGATAAAGATATATTCCGCGGCGGGCGGGAATATAATAGAAAACGTATATTTCGCCCTTGCTCCGGCGCGGCTCGGCAGGGGATATGAGATCGTACTACATCCGCAATTGTTTAAGGAGGACAGACGCCGTGTTCAAAGAACTTCTGCAAAAAATACAAAGGCTGTGGAGAAAGATTGCCGCCGGCGACGGGGCGGCGGAAGAGGATGAAGCGCCGTTTTCGGCGGAGAAGCCCGGGGCGCCGGACGAGGACGCCGACGGCAATTCCATTCATTATATCTGCGGCACCGAAGCGCTGCCCCTGCCCTTCAACGCCGAGGAGGAGTCCGTCCTCCTGGAAAAGCTGGACAAAAGCCAGGATCTGGAAAACGTGCGCGCCAGCCTCATCGAGCACAATCTGCGCCTCGTGGTGTACATCGCGCGCAAATTCGACAATACGGGCGTCGACGCGGAGGACCTCGTGTCCATCGGCACGCTCGGGCTCATCAAGGCCATCAATTCCTACCGCCTGGAAAAGAACATCAAATTGGCGACGTATGCTTCCCGCTGCATCGAAAACGAGATACTGATGTACCTGCGCCGCAGCGTGCGGCTCAAAGCGGAGGTCTCCTTCGACGAGCCGCTCAACACCGATTTCGACGGCAACGAACTGCTCCTCTCGGACGTTCTGGGCACGGACACCGACGCGGTGTACGGCAAGGTGGAGAACAGCGTGGAGCGCGAGCTTTTGCAGGAAGCCGTGGGGAAATTGCCCGAACGGGAAAAGCAGATCGTCAATCTCCGCTTCGGGCTGGACGGCCGGGAGGAGCGCACGCAGAAGGAGGTGGCGGATATGCTCGGCATCTCGCAAAGTTACATATCCCGCCTGGAAAAGAAGATCATCGACCGGTTGAAGGCCGAAATCTGCAAAATGGAATAAAAAGGGGTAATTTTTCGCAAAACCGCACATACTGACAATGCCTTCCGAAGGGGATATACATACGGGAGGTGAAAAGAGTATGATGCAAAAAGTAGAGATCTGCGGCGTGCAGACGTCGGGGCTGCCACGTTTGACGGCAAAGGAGAGCGACGAGCTCATGCGGCAGCTCAAAGCGGGGGATAAGTCTGCGCGCGAAAAGTTCATTGTGGGCAACATGCGCCTCGTCCTGTCCCTCGTCAAGCGCTTCTGGTCCAAAAATGCCAATGCCGACGACGTCTTTCAGGCGGGCTGTATCGGGCTCATCAAGGCCATCGACAATTTCGACCTGAGCGTGGGGGTAAAATTTTCCACCTATGCCGTCCCCATGATCATCGGGGAGATCAAGCGGTACCTGCGGGACGGCAATTCCCTGCGCGTCAGCCGCAGCATCCGCGATACGGCGTATAAGGTGCTCAAAGTGCGCGAAAAGCTGGAGGAACAGGACAAGGAGGCGACCATCGAGAACATCGCCCGCGAAATGAACGTGGCGGAGCGCGAGGTGGTCTATGCCCTCGACGCCATTTCCGATCCCGTTTCCCTCTACGATCCCGTCTACAACAAGTCGGGCGACGCGCTGCTCCTGATGGATCAGATCTACGACGAAAAGAACAACGACGAGATCTGGACGGAGCACGTCGCCCTCGGCGAGGCGATGAACCGTCTGCAGGAACGGGAAAAAAAGATACTGTTTTTGCGCTATTACGAGGGCAAGACGCAGACGGAGATCTCCGAAGAGGTCGGCATATCGCAGGCGCAGGTGTCACGCCTGGAAAAGTCCGCCATCAACAATATCCGCACCAACATCGCGGCGGAATGAGGAAAAATAAAAATGATTCGGCAGTGGGCCCGGCGTTGCGCCGGGCCCGTTCGCTTGTCCGAAGAGCCCCTTATCCGCCGGGCGCATGCATATTTATTGCGCGCGAATGCGGGAATGTGCGAAAAATCGTGCGGAAATTCTTGCCTTAAATGCAAAAAAGTATTAAAATAATATGGTTGATAAGATTTTGATCCGTTAGACGAAGGAGAATATATGATCAGGAACGATTTACGCAACATAGCCATCATCGCCCACGTCGACCACGGCAAGACAACGCTGGTCGACCAAATGTTGAAGCAGGGCGGCGTATTCCGCGAGAACGAGGCGGTGCAGGAGCGCGTCATGGACTCCAATGCGTTGGAGCGCGAACGCGGCATCACCATTCTCGCCAAAAACACCTCCGCGCACTATAAGGGCGTGAAGATCAACATCGTGGACACCCCGGGGCACGCCGATTTCTCGGGCGAGGTCGAGCGCGTGCTCAAAATGGTCAACGGCGCGCTCATTCTGGTGGACGCGGCGGAAGGTCCTCTGCCGCAGACCCGTTTCGTCATGCAGAAGGCGCTCGAGCTCGGCCTGAAACTCATCATCGTCATCAACAAGGTGGACCGCCCCGACGCGCGCATTCAGGAGGTCGTGGACGCCGTTCTGGAACTCATGATGGATCTCGACGCCACCGACGAGCAGATCGAAAGCCCCGTCGTCTATTGCTGCGGCAGGCAGGGCACCTCTTCGCTCGATCCGGACAAGCAGGAGGCAGACCTTACGCCACTCTTTGAAACCATCGTCAATCACATTCCGCCCATGGAGGTGGACGAAACGGGCGACCTGCAGCTCCTCGTTTCCTGCATCGACTACAACGAATTCGTGGGCCGCATCGGCATCGGCAAGATCGAGCGGGGCAAGGTGCGCCCGAACGAAACGATCACCGTCTGCAACTACAACGACCCTTCGGTCAAAAAGATGGCGAAGATCGTCAATCTCTACCAGATCGAGGGGCTGGAGCGGGTGCCCGTGCAGGAGGCGACGGCGGGCGACATCGTGGTCTTTTCGGGCATCGACGGGCTGAACATCGGCGACTGCATCTGCGAGCTGAACAAGCCCGATCCCGTGCCCTTCGTCAGGATCGAAGAGCCGACCATGGAGATGACCTTTTCGGTCAACGACAGCCCGTTTGCGGGCAGGGAGGGCAAGTTCGTCACTTCCCGCCAGCTCCGCGATCGGCTCTATCGCGAGATCCTGCGGGACGTCTCCCTGCGCGTGAGCGATACCGAACAGACCGATTCCTTCCGCGTCTGCGGCAGGGGAGAAATGCACCTCTCCATTCTCATCGAGACCATGCGCCGCGAAGGGTATGAATTTCAGGTGTCGACGCCCAAGGTGCTCTATAAGGAGATCGACGGCGTCCTGCATGAGCCCATGGAACGGTTGGTCGTGGACGTGCCCGAGGACATGACGGGCGCGGTGTATGCCGGTATGGGCGTGCGCAAGGGTGAGCTGGTGCACGTCTCGGCGATCGGTTCGCGCCAGCGGCTGGAATTTATCATCCCTTCCCGCGGGCTGATCGGGTATAAAAACGAATTTCTGACCGATACGAAGGGGCAGGGCATCATGAATTCCC
Source organism: uncultured Clostridia bacterium (assembly GCA_964615285.1). Taxonomy (GTDB): domain Bacteria; phylum Bacillota; class Clostridia; order Christensenellales; family Borkfalkiaceae; genus RGIG4074. Next base: position 24,933 of record CAZTND010000001.1, on the reverse strand, counting down.
TGTTTTTCGGCTATCAGCCCTACAAAGGGGACATCCAGTGCCGCACCACGGGTTCGCTCGTCGCCTTCGAAACGGGCGAAGCGGTCACTTACGGCCTCTTCAACGCGCAGGGCAGGGGGCGGCTGCTCATCACGCCCGGCACCCCCGTCTACGAGGGCATGGTCATCGGCATCAATCCCAAAAACGAGGACATCAACGTCAACGTCTGCAAGACCAAGCACCTCACCAACACCCGCTCATCTTCGTCGGACGACGCCCTCACGCTCATTCCCGTCACGCGGCTGAGCCTGGAAGAGTGCCTGGAATTCATCGCCGACGACGAACTTCTGGAAGTCACGCCCAAATCCCTGCGCATCCGCAAGCGCATTCTGGACGGCGAACAGCGCGCCAAGGCGTTCTATAAAGAGAAGGCAAAACTGGAGGAGGCGGCAAAGAGTAAAAAATAACGCTGCTCCCGTCTCTCCGAAAATGACTGCCGCCCGCATAAAACGGACGGCAGTTTCATATAGTATGGTATGCAGGAAAACAGACAGTCGCCGAGCGTCGCGGACGAGTCCCGCATACACACGCTCACCATCGAACAGCGCAAAAGAATCACCATGACGGGCGTGGAGAGCGTCACGGCCTTTTCGCCGCAGCAGATCTCGCTCACGCTTTCGGACGGAAAGCTCGTCGTCATGGGCAGCGATCTGAAGATCACCGCCTTTTCCAAAACGTCGGGGGCGTTCTCCGCCACGGGCAACATCTCCGCCCTCCGCTACGGCGGCCGCGCCGGAAAACTCTCCGGCATCTTCCGCTGATACGTTCGGCCGGGGTGCGGCGATGGCGGAAGCGGAACTGTATATTTTCTGCGCCTGCGTGCTCTGCGGCGGCGCGGGCGGCGTGATATACGATGTTTTATATCCCCTGAAACTGTTTATAAGAAAGAAGAACCGGAAAATCGCCGCGGCGATGGACGCGCTGTTCTTTGTGCTCTTTGCCGGTCTGTACATTTTTGCCGCCGCGGCATTTGCCTTTCCCGCCTTCCGATGGTATATGTTTGCGGGTTGTATGGCGGGTTTGATATTATATTCAAAAAGTTTCCACAGAATACTTGCTTTTTTTTACGATATGTTGTATAATATAAAGAAAAAATAGGGGTATTTTATATTACAGAGGTCAATTTATGTTTGAAAACATGCCCGAAGAAAAACTGAAAAAGATGGTCGTAGCGGTCGTTGTTGCCGGTACCATTCTCGTCGTACTTCTTCTCGGCGTCATTCTGTATCAATTCATTTCCATGGGGATCAAGCAAGGGATCATCGGTTCCGCGAACGAGAAAATCAGCGAATACGAACGGCTGATAGAGGCTTTGGACGATGATTTGGATGCCTACACCAGGGATGAAATTTTGGAAAAACTGGCGCGCGAGTACGGATATATCTATCCGGATGACGTTACAATGGGGGATTTGTCTTAAATAATGAAATACGGTGTCATCGATATCGGATCCAATTCCGTCCGGCTGCTCTTGGCGTCGGACGGAAAAACTTTATATAAAGAGCTCAACACCACCCGCCTCGGCGAGGGCGTTGCGCTGACGGGGCTCCTGAGTGCGGCGGCAATGTACCGCACCGCGTTTGCCGTGCGCGATTTCGCGCGGCAGGCATTCCGCGAGGGGGCGGCGGCCGTGTTCGCGTTCGCCACGGCGGCGGTGCGCTCGGCGGAAAACGGCGCCGGTTTCGTGCGCCTCGTCAAGGAAACGGCGGGCGTGGACGTAGACGTCATTTCGGGCGAAGAAGAGGCGGAGATCGGGCTTTTGGGCGCGGTCGGCACCGGGGACGGCGGCATTGTCGACGTGGGCGGCGGTTCGACCGAATTCACGCTGCGCAGCGGCGGAAAGATCGTGCGCGCGCAGAGCGTGGACGTGGGCGCGGTGCGTCTCTTCGACCTCTGCGGCAGGGAGCGGGACAAGCTGCTTTCGGTCGCGCGGGAAAAACTTGCGCCCCTGGCGGGGGAATGCGGCGCGCCCGTGTTTGCCATCGGCGGCACGGCGACCTCCCTCGCCGCGCTGGCGCTCGGGCTGAAACGGTACGATCCCGCAAAGGTACACGGGTTCGTGCTCACCGCGGGGAAGCTGGATGAGTTGCTCGACGGCATCTTTGCCCGCACGCCCGAAGAGATCGCGGGGGAGAGCTGCCTGCCGCTGCGCCGCGCCGAGATCGTGGGCGACGGCGCGGTCATCGTGCGGGAGGCCATGCGCCTGCTCTCACTGGATAAGATCACCGTCAGCGAACGGGACAACCTCGAAGGCTATCTGTTGCGGAGGCTGGGACAATGAGGCGTGAGACGGAAAAGACGGTGCGTTTTCTCCTCGGCGTCCTGCTTTTTGCGGCGTTGGCGGCGGTCATGTGCGTCTGTTTCTTCAGTGCGGGCGGCGGCATGGCGGCGGCGATCGTGCTGATCGTCTCTTACGCCGTGTCCCTCATCCTGATCCCCGCCCTGCACGAAGGGGGGCATCTTCTGTGCGGCAAGCTGGCGGGGTTCCGTCTTTTGGAAGTGCGCTTTTGTTTTGTGCGGATCGTGCGCACGGGGGCAAAACTTTCCGTGACTTTCGTCAATCCCCTGCAGTCCGAAACGGTGGGCTGCTGCCGCATGTATCCCACGAAGATCGCGGGCATGGGCGGCAGGTTCACCCTGTTCATTGCGGGGGGCGTCCTCGCGCAGGCGGTCTGGATTGCCGTCAGTCTGTCCCTGTGCTTCGCGTTCCGGCATGTCCTCCTTTGGGCGACGCTCGGCGTCTCCGCTGTCTATTGCGCCTATCTTTTTTGCCTCAACTTGCTGCCTGTCTCGGGCGGGGAAGGGGAGTTCGACGGCGCGCTCCTTTGGGGCATGCTGCGCAAAGACCTTTCCGCGCGGGTGTCCGTGGCTCTTTTGACGGCGCAGGGGCAGATCTATGAAGGGCGTTCTCCGGGGGAAACGGACGAACGGATCTTTTCCGACCTGCCGCAGCTACCCGAAGACGACCCCAATTTCGCGCGGCTGCAGTATTTTCGCTTTGCGCGCCATCTCGACCGCGGCGAACGGGAACAGGCGGTCCGGGCCATCACCCGCCTGGAGAGCTGCCTTGAATATATCCTGCCGGATGTCCTTGCCGCGGTGTATTGCGAACTGACGTATACATATGCGTTTCTGTTGCGGGACAGGCAGCAGGCAGAGCGGTACCATGCCCGCATGGAATGGGGGCAGGAGCCCGAGAATGCCGCAGCGGCGCTGCGCGCCCGTCTCGCTTATGCTCTGCTGGCGGGGGAAGAGGAGCGCGCCGCCGTCCTTGCGGTGCAGGCGCAGTCGGCCGTCTCCCGTGAACCCCTGGAGGGGATGCGCCGGTACGAAGAAAAGTTATTGCAGGAATTGCGCGGCGGTTGACGCTGCGTTTTTTTTGCGCCGGAAGGGGCGGGCGGGAAATTATTGTTTGACAAAATGCAGACAGATATGGTATAATAAACGACGCGGAAGCCGTTATATAGTGTCCGGCGGGCAAAAATGCCCGCCGCGTTGACCGTCCGTGCGGGCGGCATAGCGGCGGCGCGCCCGAAAAAATTTCGGGCGCTTCGGCTTGCAAAGGAGGACAGTTTCAAGCTATGGCAGCAACATTGGAATTACAGCACGTCTGTTTTACGGCGGAGGACGCGCAGGAAAAGGGCGTCGGCAAGGAAATATTGCACGATGTCAGCCTGACCGTCAGCGACCGTTTCGTCGCACTGACCGGGCCCAACGGGGGCGGCAAGAGCACCCTTGCCAAGGTCATTGCGGGCATTTACCGCCCCACGTCGGGCAAAATTTTCTTTGACGGCGAGGACATCACCGACCTCTCCGTCACCGAACGGGCCAAAAAGGGCATCAGTTTCGCCTTTCAGCAGCCCGTCCGCTTCAAGGGGATCACGGTCCGCGATCTTCTCAGCATCGCCACGGGCAAAAAGCTCACCGTTTCCGAGGCGTGTCACTACCTCTCCGAGGTGGGGCTGTGCGCCCGCGAATACGTCGAACGCGAAGTCAACGCCAGCCTTTCGGGCGGCGAGCTGAAGCGGGTGGAGATCGCCACCATTCTGGCGCGCGGCACCGAACTCTCCGTATTCGATGAGCCGGAGGCGGGCATCGATCTATGGAGTTTCAACAGCCTCATCGCGGTGTTTGAACAGCTTCACCGCAAGATCAACGGCAGCATCCTCATCATCTCCCACCAGGAGCGCATTCTGAACATAGCCGACAAGATCGTGGTGCTGGCGGACGGCAGGGTGAGCCGCGTGGGCGGCAAAGAAATTTTGCCGGAACTCCTCTCGGGCGCGCGTCCGTCGCCCTGCGCCGTTCTGACGGGCGAGGGCAGGAAGACCCCGTAAAACAAAGGAGGCAGTACGAAAAATGGACGCAATCGAAAGAAATCTTTTGGAAAAAGTCGCCGATCTGCACGGCGTGCCGGAGGGCGCCTACAACATCCGCGAAAACGGGCAGTCCGTCGCGCGCTCGTCTTCGGCAAACATAGAGATCGTATCCAAGACGGAGAAAGGAAAATCGGGCATCGACATCTTTATCAAGCCCGGCACGAAGAATGAAAGCGTGCACATTCCCGTCATTCTGAGCCAAAGCGGGCTCAAAGAGGTCGTGTACAACGACTTCCACATCGGCGAAGGCGCGGACGTGCTCATCATTGCGGGTTGCGGCATCCGCAACTGCGGCAAACAGGACAGCGAACACAGCGGCGTGCACGCCTTTTATGTCGGGAAAAACGCAAAAGTGAAGTACGTCGAGAAACATTACGGCGAAGGGGACGGCGCGGGCGAGCGCGTCATGAACCCCACGAGCGAGGTCTATATCGAGGAGGGGGGCAGTATGGAAATGGAGACCACGCAGATCAAGGGCGTGGATTCCACCCGCCGCGTCACCCGCGCCAAATTGGGCAAGGGCGCCTCTCTGGTCGTGCGGGAAAAAATTTACACCCACGGCAGGCAGACGGCGACGACCGATTTTCTGGTCGACCTCGACGGGGAAGGGTCGGCGGCCGACCTCGTTTCCCGTTCGGTCGCGGCGGAAGATTCCCACCAGGAATTCAACGCCGTCATCAACGGCAATGCAAAGTGCACGGGGCACAGCGAGTGCGATGCGATCATCATGGATCGGGGTACGGTCACCGCGTTGCCCGCACTGGCGGCGAACAGCGTAGACGCCGAGCTCATCCATGAAGCAGCCATCGGCAAGATCGCCGGCGAACAGATCGTCAAGCTCATGACCCTCGGGCTGACCGAGCAGCAGGCGGAAGAACAGATCATACAGGGCTTTCTGAAATAAACGCCTGTTGCGCGGAAATGCCCGGGAAAGTGGCGTGCGGCCGCCGGGCGGCTTTGTTCTTCCGATACACAAGATGAAAACAATAAGGAGAGATAAGGTGGGAGCGGTTTTGAAATTTTTTGAGAGAGCAAGGGAAAACGCAGTCATCGGCAAGATCAACCGGTTTATCAATTCCAAGTATATGCTGGTCGTCTTTGCCGTTGTCTGCCTGCTGACGAACGTGTTTGCACTCGAACTCTGGACATACACGCTGGCGGGGCTGTTCGGCATTTATCTGTGCCTCTTCGGCAAGGACATGCTTTCCTTGGCGCCCCTGGTTATTTTTACCTACATCTCTCCCTCCATCGGCAACAATCCGCGTTTCAACCCGGATTCCGTGTTTTTTCCGGAAAACGGGCTCATCCTCTTCATCGTCGTCATCGCCATCTTTCTGGTGCTGTTTTTGTTGCGCCTCTTTCTGACCGTCGGGATCTCCGGCTTTCTCCGGACGCGCCGCAAACTGCTTGTCGGGTTTCTGGTGCTCGGCGCCGCGCTGTTGTTGAACGGATTGGGCTACGAGGGATATACGGCGCAGAACCTTTTGTACGCGCTCCTGTTCTTTGCGGCGTTGTTCGCGCTCTATCTGCTCCTTCCGCCCGTCGTCGACTGGCGGGAAGTGCCCAAGGATTATTTTGCCTGGATGACGCTGCTCATCGGGCTGACCGTCTCTTTGGAATTGATCAATGTATTCGTTTATCATGCGGAATACATATTTGTCGACGGCAGCATCGTGCGCAACTATATCTACACGGGCTGGGGGACGTATAACACCGTGGGCGCGGTGCTGTCCGCATCCATGCCCGGCGCCTTCTATCTGGCTGTCAAAAAGAAACACGGCTTTGTCTTTTCCGCGCTGGGCACGCTCATTTTCTTGGCGGTCATCGCCAGCAACAGCCGCGGCTCCATGCTCATGGGCGGCATCGTCTATGTTGCCTGCGTGGTCATGACGCTCATCAACAAAAAGAACCGCATCGGCAACCTCGTCGTCTTTGCCGTCGTGGCGGCGGCAGCCGTCGTCGTTCTCATCGTCTTTCGCGACAAGCTGGCAGATCTCTTCGCCTCCCTTCTGGATCTCGGGTTTGAATCCAACGGCAGGTGGGAACTCTTCCGCGACGGCTTGGAAAAATTCACCTTGGCGCCCATTTTCGGTGCGGGATTTTTCAGCATCGAGCAGGGGGGCTGGGGCGACACGTCGATGAGCATACTGCCCTATTTCTGGCACGATACGTTCATTCAGATGCTGGGCGCATGCGGCATTGTGGGGCTGGGGGCGTATCTCTTCCACCGCTGGCAGACGCTGCGCCTGCTCGTCAAAAATCCGAGCTGGGAAAAGAATTTCATCGCCGCCTGCGTGGGGGCGATCCTGCTCACCAGCCTGATCGATTGCCATCTCTTCAACATCGGCATCACGTTCATTTATTCTGTATTTCTCCTCTTCGGAGAAAAATCCGAAGAATCGGCGCGGGACAGCGAGGACGATCCGTTGCTCGGACTGATCGGCAGAATCGCCCGGCGGAACGGGGCGACGGCAGATGTTGCCGTCCCCGCCCCGACCGAGCGGCAGACCGTTCTGTTGTGGAAAGAGGGCAATATTCCCGCCTATGACGATCGTTGCCAACGGCAGAGCGCGGACGGCGACGGTTTCATTCCGTATATCGAAAGTTTCCCGGCGCGGGGCGGCAAGGTAAAAGGCGCGGTTCTCATCTGTCCGGGCGGGGCATTTCAGGTTCGTTGTATGTACCGCGAAGGTTACAGGGTGGCGAAAAGGCTTTCCGCGCTCGGCTATCAGTGCTTTGCAGTCGCTTACCGCCTGCGGCCGTATTCGCAGGAAGCGGGCGCGCTCGATCTTGCCCGAGCCGTGCGGTATGTGCGCGGCAATGCAGAAGCTTACGGCATCAAGGAAAATAATATCGCAATCATCGGTTTTTCGGCGGGCGGAATCCTCTGCGGAGAATTTCTTTTGCGCAACGGCAGGCATACGCTTCCGACCGAAATCGATGAAAATTATACTCCGGATATGCTCGACTATGTCCCGGCGGACGTTTCCGCCGTCGGGCATATCTATTCTTTTTACGGCAGGCTTTCCGTTGCAAATAACGACGCGGGTATGCTGCGGTCAGGCAATCTGCCGCCCGCGTTTTTCGCCTACGGCGCCAAAGATCCGTTATACAGCCAGTTTTTTTGCAACGCGAACGCCCTGCGAGAGGCGGGCTTATCTGTCGAGGAACACGTCTATCGGCATGCTAAGCATGGGTTTGGCGCGGGCAATTCTTCCTGCAATTGGATTCCGTCGTTCGACAATTTTTTAACGAAAATTTTTGAATAAACCATAAGGGGAAGCCGAGGGAAGCGGAAAAAGCAAGGCGCGGCGCCCGTTTCGCGCAGGGGGGATCGGGCCGCATCGTGCAAACGGTCCGCTCCGCCCCCGGGCGATTCGGGCAGTTTGTTTTTACCGCCTTTCGTTTTTAACCGTCAGTTTTTCCAGAAGCACCACCAGGAAATACATCACGCCCGCCAGCGCGCAGAGAATGACGGTCGCCGCCATTACCAGGTCGAGCTTAAAGACCTGCCCGCCGTAGACGATGAGATACCCTAATCCCGCCTTGGACACGATATATTCGCCCATGATGGAGCCGATCCACGCCATGCCCACGTTGATTTTCAGCATGGAAATGAAAGAGGGCAGCGAAGAGGGAATGACGAGTTTCTGCAGTATCTGCAATTTTCCCGCGCCCATGGATTGCAGGAGCAGGATTTTGTTTTTGTCGGTGGCGACGAATCCGTTCAGCATGTTCATGATGGCGATGATGATGCCGATGAGCACGGTGATGGTGACGATCGCCTTGCTGCCCGTGCCGCACCAGATGATGATGAGGGGGCCGAGGGCGATTTTGGGCAGGGAATTGAGCACGACGATATACGGTTCCAGCACCCTGCGCAGCATGTCGCTCCACCAAAGACCGAGGGCGATGAGATATCCGCCGACCACGGCGATGGCGAATCCCGCCAGTGTTTCGCCGAGGGTCACGCCGATGTGGTAAAACAGTGTTCCTTCGGCGTAGAGGGAGGCGACGGCGCTGCAGATGCGCGAGGGGGAACTGGTGATAAAGGGGTTGACGATCTCCAGGTCGGCGAAGAGCTCCCACAGCCCCAACAGGAGCAGCAGAAGGGTCACGCGCGAGATCTGTACGATCAGGTTGGAACGCCGCTGTTTTTTCCGGTACAGGAGATGTTCTCTCGAAAATTCTTGTCTTTTGCGTTTCATACGTTCAATTGCCTCCAAAGCAGTTCAAACCAGCCCGAAAAAGCCTTTTCTTCCCGCCGTTTGAGCGGCTTCAATTCCGGAGGGAATTCCATTTTGTGTTCGCCCAGAACGTGTGCGGGGCGGCGGCTTAAGACCAGCACTCTGTCTGCGACCGAAATGGCTTCGCTGATGTCGTGCGTGATGAGCAGGGCGGTCTTGTATTCGCTGCGGATGATGCGGTAAACGTCGTCGCAGACGTTCAGCCGCGTCTGGTAGTCGAGTGCCGAGAAGGGTTCGTCGAGGAGCAGCATTTCGGGGTCGCTCGCCAGCGTTCGTATGAGCGCGGCGCGCTGGCGCATGCCGCCCGAAAGTTGATCGGGATAGCTCTTCAAAAAGTCGCCCAGCCCGTACTTGACCGCCAGGTCCAAAGCTTTTTTACGGTTCTCGGCCGTGTTCTTTTTTTTGATCTCGAGGGGAAGCAGGATGTTCTTTTCGATCGTTCGCCAGGGGAACAGTTCGTCTTTTTGCAGCATATAGCCGCAGGAGACGCCTTCCTTCGTCTCGATCCTGCCCGCCGAAGGTTTCAGCAGTCCCGCCGCCAGGGAGAGGATGGTCGTCTTGCCGCATCCCGAAGGACCGATGACGGCGATGAACTCGCCCTGCCGGACGGAAAAAGACAGATCTTTCAGGGCGGCGGTTTCTCCCTGCGGCGTGTGATAGATCATCGTTACGTTTTCAAATTTCAGGATTTCGTTTTTCATATCGTGTATACCGCTCTGCCGCGGAGGACCCGCGGCAGCCTGTCAGTGTATTTTTGCCTCGTTCAGGCGTATATTTCTTCGTATGCCGCCTGTGCCGGGGTGTTGTCGACGAGTTCGCCGAACGCTACGCGCCGGGGCAGTTCGCCCGCGTTTTCAATGATGTCCTGCAATCTGTCCAGCGCCGTTTCCGTCATCGCCATATTGGTTACCCATGCGTCGATGGCTTTATAACTGTCCAGCGAGGTGGCGATGGAGTCGAGGGAAGTCGTGGCAAACTGTCCCTGCAAATAGGGCGCCGCCTCTTCGGAAGTGTGTTCGTTGACGTATTTGATCGCCTTGGTGATGGCGCGCAGGAAGCCCTTGACCTCCTCCGTATTGCTCTGCAGCCAGGAACTTTTCGCCATATAGCAGGTATAGGGCACCTCGCCCGAGGCCTCGCCGACCGAAGCTACGATATAGCCCTTGCCCGCCGCTTCATATTCGGAGGCCGTCGGCTCGAACATGGTGCAGTAATCGGCCGTACCGCCCTCAAACGCCGCCGTCATCAGGTCAAAGGCGACTTCAAAATTGAGGGTGAAGTCCGTTCCGTCCTCCATGCCGTATTCATTGAGGATATATTCAAAGGTCATGGCAGGCACGCCGCCCTGGCGCCCCGCAAGGATCTCCTTGCCCTGAAGGTCGGTCCACTCGAAGTCCGGTTCGTCTACGCGGGAGACAAGGAAGGAACCGTCGCGCTTGGTCAGCTGCCCGAATACGGTCGGCACGTCGGTCGATCCGCCGGCAAGGACGTACAGGGCGGCTTCCGGTCCGCAGAAGGCGATGTCCGCGTCCCCCGAAAGGACCGCCGCCATGGCGTTGTCGGCGCCGCCGGCATTCGACAGTTCTATTTTCAGCCCTTCCTCTTCAAAGTAGCCCAGGGAATCGGCGAGGTACATCGGGGCATAGAAGACGGAGTGGGTCACCTCGCTGACTTTCAGGGTGGTCAGCCCGTCGTTCTTTTCGCAGGCGGAGAGAGGAAGAACGAGCAGAAGGGAAGCAAAAATGGTGGATAAAAATTTTTTCATGGGGTTCTCCGTAAAAAATTAAGAATATTATATCGTATGAACTTGGCGGAATAATTGACATCGAAAAAAAAAAGATTTATAATGGAACCGTATCATTTTTTTGAAAAGGGCGGTTTTTTTCAGTATGGAAATGCAAAAGACGTACAGTCCCGGTTCGTTCGAGGACAGGATCTATCAGGAATGGGAGGAGAAGGGCTACTTTCACGCGGAGGTCGATCCCGAAAAGGTGCCCTTCACCATTGTCATGCCGCCCCCCAACATTACGGGGCAGCTGCACATGGGGCACGCCATGGACGCCACCTTGCAGGATACGCTCATCCGCTTCAAGCGCATGCAGGGTTATTCCGCCCTCTGGTTGCCCGGGTGCGACCACGCTTCCATCGCCACCGAAGTGAAGATCGTCGAAAAGCTCCGCAAAGAGGAAGGCAAGGAAAAGACGGACATCGGCAGGGAGGAGTTCCTGCGCCGCGCCTGGGCGTGGAAGGAGCAGTACGGCAACCGCATCATGCAGCAGCAGCGCAAAATGGGCTCGAGCTGCGACTGGTCCCGCCAGGCGTTCACCATGGACGAGCGCTGTTCCCGCGCCGTGCGCGAGGTGTTCGTCGACCTCTATAAAAAGGGGTTGATCTACCAGGGCAGCCGCATCATCAACTGGTGCCCTTGCTGCAAGACCGCTCTCTCCGACGCCGAAGTGGAGTATTCCGAGGACGCGGGCGCCTTCTGGCACATCAAATATCCCGTCAAGGATTCGGAGGAGTATCTCGTCGTGGCGACCACCCGCCCCGAGACCATGCTGGGCGACACCGCCGTCGCCGTCAATCCGACGGACGAGCGGTATATGCACCTCATCGGCAAAAACATCGTCCTGCCCCTCGTCGGGCGGGAGATCCCCATCGTGGGGGACGAACACGCCGACAAAGAGGTGGGGACGGGTTGCGTCAAGATCACGCCCGCGCACGATCCCAACGACTTCGAAGTGGGACAGCGCCACAATCTCGAAGTGATCCGCGTGATGAATGACGACGGCACCATGTCCGAAAATGCAGGGAAATACGCGGGGCTCGACCGCTATGAAGCACGCAAGCGCATCGTCGCCGATCTGGAGGCGCAGGGCCTGCTGGTCAAGACCGAGTCCATCACGCACAACGTCGGGCATTGCTACCGCTGCCATACCACGGTGGAGCCCATCGTCTCCAAACAATGGTTTGTCCGCATGGCGCCCCTTGCCAAGCCCGCCATCGAGGCGGTCAACAAGAACAAGACCAAATTCATTCCCGAACGCTTCGCCAAGATCTATTATAATTGGATGGAGAACATCAGGGACTGGTGCATTTCCCGCCAGCTCTGGTGGGGGCACCGCATCCCCGTGTGGTATTGTCCGGATTGCGGCGCGGTCATCTGCGAAAAGGAAGACCCAACCGCCTGCCCGCAATGCGGAAGCAAAAATCTCCGCCAGGACGAGGACGTGCTGGACACCTGGTTCTCCTCCGCACTCTGGCCCTTCTCCACGTTCGGCTATCCCGAAGAGACGGAAGACTATAAATATTTTTATCCCACGGACGTGTTGGTCACGGGGTACGACATCATCTTCTTCTGGGTCGCCAGAATGATCTTTTCCGCCCTCGAACACACGGGCAAAGTACCTTTCCGCGACGTGCTCATCCACGGGTTGGTGCGGGACGAAAAGGGGCGGAAGATGTCCAAATCGCTCGGCAACGGCGTGGATCCCCTGGAAGTCATCGAAAAATACGGTGCGGACTCCCTGCGCCATTCCCTGCTGACGGGCATCGCGCCCGGCAACGACACCCGTTATTCGGATGCCAAGGTCGAGGCGGCGCGCAACTATATCAATAAGATATGGAACGCCTCTCGCTTCGTCATCATGAATGCCGAGGGCAAAAAGGTGCCCGGCATCGAGGACATCAAACTGACGGCGGCGGACAAGTGGATCGTCTCCAAATTGCAGAACTGCATCAAGGAAGTCACGCTCAATCTCAACAAATATGAGCTCGGCGTGGCGTGCGACACCCTCTATTCCTTCATGTGGGACGACTTCTGCGACTGGTACATCGAGCTGACCAAGCCCGCGCTCTACGGCGAGGACAAGGGCAAGCGCCTGGGCGCCGTCGGCGTGCTCTGTTATGTGCTCGAAAACGCTTTGAAGCTGCTGCATCCCTTCATTCCCTTCGTCACCGAAGAGATTTATCAGAACCTGCCCACGGTCAAAGGGAGCATCATGGTCTCTTCCTTCCCGCGCTACAACGCCCGCCGCGCCTATAAAAAGGAGGCGAAGGCGTTCGAGGGGATCATGGAGATCATCCGCTCCGTCCGCAACATCAAGGCAAACGTCAACTGTCCCGCCTCCAAAAAGGTGGACGTCTATCTCATTGCTTCCGACTCGAAACGGTTCATCACCGCCAACAAAAACAGCATCCTGAAGTTGGCAGGGGCGCAGGAACTCTTCTTTGTGGACGTCGCCGACCGCGTGCCCGGCAAGACCGTTTCGCAGGCATGCGAGATCTGTCAGATCTATATCCCGCTCGGGGAGCTGGTGGACGTGGAGAAGGAGCGCGCCCGGCTGACGGGCGAATTGGAGAAGATACGCTTTGAGATACAGCGGGCGGGCGGCAAGCTGGCAAACCAGAATTTCGTCTCCAAAGCGCCCAAAAAACTGGTCGAGGACGAACGGGCAAAACTGGAAAAATATATCGATATCGAGAAAAAGATCCAGAAGCAGCTGCAGGAACTGTGATCGGTTTCCGTCCTGCAACAGAAAATCCGCGTTTTTCATCGAATAAACGCGGATTTTTATTGACTTCATCGCAATTTTTCGCTATAATAAATTTATCGATAACGGTATATCGGTTCCAGGGAGGAAACTTTATTATGGCACATGTGCATCGATCCCCCAATCATGAAGAGGCGGGCGTCTCCAAAGCGACCCTTTCCCGCATGCCCGCCTATCTGCGCTATCTCAAAGAGGAGAGCGTGAAGGGCGTGGAATACGTCGCCTCTGCGGCGATCGCCAAGGACATGGCAGTCTCGGCGGTGCTGGTCCGCAAGGATCTGGCGCTCGTGTCTTCGGTCGCCGGCCGTCCGCGCCTCGGTTTTGAGGTGAACGGGCTCATTGCCGACATCGAAAAATTTTTGGGCTATGACAACGTGTCCGACGCGCTCGTCGTGGGCGTGGGGGGCTTGGGCAGGGCCTTCCTCGGGTACGAGGGCTTCAAGAATTACGGGTTGAACATCGTGGCGGGCTTTGACGTGGATCCCCGCCTTGTCGGGACGAAAATCGAAAAGAAACCGATCCTGTCGCTCGACGAGCTGGACAACTTCGTGCGCCGCCACAACATCAACATCGGCATCATCACCGTGCCCAAGCGCGCCGCGCAGGAAGTGTGCGACCGTATGGTCGGGGCGGGCTTGAAGGCGATCTGGAATTTTGCGTCCGTCAAGCTCAACGTTCCCAACGGGGTCATCGTTCGCTATGAGGACCTGGCGGCGTCCCTTGCCATGCTTTCGGGCGAATTGTTCAACATCTTGGATAAAAAATAGAAACCCGCCGTCAATAGTTGGAATATCAATTGAAAGAGAACAATTTTTCAGAAAAAATCATTGAGAAAAGCATAAAGAAAAAAGAGTGGTTTCCGTCATATTGGATAAAGGGGATGTTTTAATCGGAATATTGACCAATTTAGAAAAAATAACGGGAATGTAAAATAAAAAAACGGGAGTTGTGCCTTCCGTTTTTTCGTTGTGGGGAAGAAAAGTACGATATAAATTGCATAACGGTCTTGACAAGCGGAAAAAATGTGATAGAATATGAGTAATGGTTGCAAGAGCCGCGGGAAGAAAGCGGGCAGAGCTTTCGGAAAGAGACGGCACAAAAAGCAACATTTTTCAGGACATCGGGAGATGCTCTTAAAATTATTATTTTGGAAAAAGTTTAAATTTTTACGAAAAGAGGGTTTTGCTTATAAAACATTTGCTTGGAATTCCGGAGAGTCCTTTCTTTTTCGGCGGAATGATTTACAGGTCGTTTTTTTCTATGATGGTTATAAAAAAATCTTTATGCAACGATCAAAATTGAAAACAATGAATATCGCTTGACGGAACGCCCGATTTTCGTGAGGACGACAGAAGATCGCCGGCAGGGGCGTTGCTGTCCGTTGAAACATTGCAGAACATAGAGCCTGTATTGAATATATATCGGCAATATTTGTCATCGAATCTTTGCACTCTTCTGCAAGCATCGGATATGCGACAGCGGCGGTAGCTGTCTTGCGGTGTGTATACGACTTTGTGCGCCATTGCGATTTTGTTTTGATAAAGTTTTTTTGTTTTACCCATTCATTATGGACATGTGTGCCATAGAAACGGAGTTGGAAAAAAATAAGAAGTAAAAAACCGGGTTGCCAAACGGCAACCCGGTCCTTGTTTGTGTCGGTCGTGATTACGGGGCAAAGGCAATTACTTGCCCGCCATTCTCCTGTAGCCGTCCAGCCGCTCTTTGGAAGCCTCTTCGGTCTCTTCATAGAGCTTTTCGGCAACGTCGGGAACGGTTTTCTGCAGGGAGGTATATCTGGTTTCGCCCAAAATGAAGGAACGGAAATCGCCCGTGGGATCCTTGGAGTCGAGGGTGAAGGGATTCTTGCCTTCCGTCGCCAGCGCGGGATTGTAGCGGTACAGTGCCCAATAGCCGCAGTCGACCGCCTTTTTCTCCTCTTCCTGGGATTTCGCCATGTTGATGCCGTGGTTGATGCAGGGCGCATAGCAGATGATGATGGACGGGCCCTTATAGGCTTCGGCTTCCTTCATCGCCTTGATGAGCTGGGCTTTGTCCGAACCCATCGCGCACTGCGCGACATACACATAACCGTAGCTCGCGGCGATCATGCCGAGATCCTTCTTCTTCACGCGCTTGCCGGCGGATGCGAACTTGGCGACCGCGGCAATCGGGGTGGCCTTGGAGGCCTGCCCGCCCGTGTTGGAATACACTTCGGTGTCGAGCACGAGGATGTTCACATCTTCGCCCGAGGCGATCACATGGTCCAGCCCGCCGTAACCGATGTCGTACGCCCAGCCGTCGCCGCCGATCATCCAGAAGGATTTTTTGACGAGGCAATCTTTTTCGGCATAGATCTCTTTGACGAGCGCGTCTGCGTCGCAGCCGCAGTCCTTGCACTCTTCCAGGCATTTCACGAGCGCTGCCGCGGCGGATACGCTGCCTGCGGCGTCGTTCATGTTCTCGATCCAGGCTTCGCATGCCGCTTTGCCTTCCGCATAGCCCGCCCACTTTTCGGCAAGCGCGGCGATCTTATCTTTCAGCGCTTCGCGCCGCGCCTTGTAGGCGAGATGCATGCCGTAGCCGAATTCGGCGTTGTCCTCAAAGAGGGAGTTCGCCCAGGCGGGGCCGTGACCCTGCTTGTTGACCGTGTAGGGGCAGGTGGGGGAGGAGCCGCCGTAAATGGAGGAGCAGCCCGTCGCGTTGGCGATGATCATTCTGTCGCCGAAGAGCTGGGTGAGCACCTTGACGTAAGGGGTCTCGCCGCATCCCGCGCAGGCGCCCGAGAACTCAAAGAGGGGCTGCGAGAACTGGCTCTTTTTGACGTCCGCCATCTTGGCGATGACTTCGGGCTTTGCGTCGGGCAGCGTCTGGGCAAATTCCCAGTTGGCGGCCTCGGTCGCCGTCACCTCTTCCAGCGGCTTCATGACGAGCGCACAGTCCGCGTCCGCGGGTGCTTTCTGTCCCGCCGCGGCGGCTTTCTTGCGCGCGCCCGTATTGACGGGGCACACGTCGGCGCAGACGCCGCAGCCCATACAGTCGAGGGGCGAAACCTGCACGCGGAAGGTGTAGCCCGTTGCCTGCAGGGCGGGTTTGGTCTTGAAATCGGCGGGGACTTCCTTGCCGTTCTCCACAAGGTAGGGACGGATGCACGCATGCGGGCAGACGAAGGAGCACTGGTTGCACTGGATGCACTTGTCGATGTTCCAGGCGGGCACGGTGACGGCAACGCCGCGTTTCTCCATCTTGGTCGTGCCGGTGGGCACCGAACCGTCGGCATTGAACGCCGAAGTGGGCAGCTTGTCGCCTTCGAGGGCGAGAATGGGCGCAATGACGTCCTTGAAATATTCGTCGTCTGCGGGTTTGACCATGGGCGCGCCCTCGGTCGTGGCCGCCCAGGCGGCGGGAATATCGATCTGCACGAGGTTGGACGCGGCGGAATCGATGGCGTTGTAGTTCATCTGTACCACGGCGTCGCCCTTGCGCGCAAAGGATTTATACGCCATTTTCTTCATGTAGGTCACCGCGTCCTCATAGGGCATGATCTGCGGATTGATCTTGAAGAAGGAGGACTGCAGGATGGTGGAAGTCTTGCCGCGCAGCCCCAGATCGTGGGCGATCTGGATGGCGTCGATGACATAGAATTTCGCCTTCTTTTTCGCGAGGGCGTTCTTCATCTTTGCGGGCAGCTCTCTCTCGAGGTCGGCAAGAGTCGTCCAGGGCGCGTTCAGCAGGAAGGAGCCGCCCTCTTTCAGATCGCTGATCATGTCGTAGCGCGTCACATAAGAGGGGTTGTGGCAGGCGATGAAGTCCGCAGAGTCGATGAGGTATTCGCTCTGAATGGGCTTGTCGCCGAAGCGCAGGTGCGAAACGGTGATGCCGCCCGATTTTTTGGAATCGTAGAAGAAGTATGCCTGCACATATTTTTCGGTGTGGTCGCCGATGATCTTGACGGTGTTCTTGTTGGAACCGACCGTGCCGTCCGAGCCAAGGCCGTAGAACTTGCAGGAAGTGGAGCCTGCGGGCGCGGCGTCGAATTTTTCGGAGAAATCGAGCGAGGTGTGCGTGATGTCGTCCGTGATGCCGATGGTGAAGTGGTTCTTCGGCGCTTTGGCGGCAAGGTTGTCATAGACGGCCTTGACCATCGTGGAGGTGAACTCCTTGGAGCCGAGACCGTAGCGCCCGCCGATGACGCGGATGCCCTTCACGCCCTTTTCCAGCAGGGCGGTGCACACGTCGAGGTAGAGGGGCTCGCCGAGCGAACCGGGTTCCTTGGTCCTGTCGAGCACGGCGATGCGCTTGCAGGAAGCGGGCAGCGCCCTGACAAAGGCGTCGGCGACGAAGGGGCGGTACAGGCGGACTTTGACGAGTCCGAGCTTTCTGCCCTGCGCGTTGAGCTTGTGGATGCTCTCTTCCACGGTCTCCGCGCCCGAGCCCATCATGACGACGACGTCCGTCGCATCGGGCGCGCCGACATAGTCGAAGAAGCGGTAGCGCCTGCCCGTATAGGCGGAAACGGCGTCCATCATCTCCTGTACGACGGCGGGAACCTCTTCATAATAACGGTTGGAGGCTTCCCTGGTCTGGAAATAGGTGTCTCCGTTCTGCGCCGTGCCCTTCTGGACGGGGTGTTCGGGGTTCAGGGCGCTCGCCTTGAAATCGTCCACATATTTCTGCATGCCGAGTTTATCGAAGATCGCCTTGATCTCGGCATAGTTGTCCGCTTCGTCGAAGGCGTCTATTTTGGAGTACTCATGGGACGTTCTGAATCCGTCGAAGAAATGCAGAAAGGGCACTCTCGATTTGAGGGTGGCAAGGTGCGCGACGAGGGACAGATCCATGACTTCCTGCACGGAGCCGGACGCCAGCATGGCAAAGCCGGTCTGGCGGCACGCCATGACGTCGGAGTGGTCGCCGAAGATGTTCAGCGAGGCGGCGGCGATGGCGCGCGCAGAGACGTGCATGACCATGGGCAGCAGTTCGCCCGCGATCTTGTACATATTCGGGATCATGAGCAATAGCCCCTGCGAAGCGGTGTAAGTCGTGGTGAGCGCCCCCGCGCTGAGCGCCCCGTGCACGGCGCCGGCGGCGCCGCCTTCCGACTGCATCTCGGCGATGCGCAGGGGCTGTCCCCACATGTTGGTTCTGCCCGCCGTCGCCCATTCGTCCGCCGACTCCGCCATGGGCGAAGAGGGGGTGATGGGATAGATGGCCGCGACTTCCGAGAAGGCATACGCAACGTGCGAGGCTGCGGTATTGCCGTCGATTGTCATTTTTTTCATGATTGACCTCCAAACATTCTGAATGATTTTTATTCCGTGAATATCAATAAAAAGAACATCAAAGAACAGACGCGATAAGGGAATGCCGCAAGCGGCTCCTTATCATGCATACGGTTATATTATAATTCTTTTTTTCGTGCAAGTCAATACATGAAAGGGAAAAAACGCCGATTTTTCCGTAAAAATTTGTTTTTCGTTCACTTTCTTTTCCTCTTTTTTCATCTTTCTCCCCCGTATTCGTTTGTTTTTCCCGCCAAACCTTGCTATAATAGAAAGAGCTTTGATAACGGCAGAGAAAAATTACATGATTTCACGGAGGGATCCATGCAGGCAGTGTCCTTTGAAAACGTCTGTTTTTCCTACGGGACGGGCGCGGACGATTTCAGTCTGAACAACATCGGCTTTTCGGCCGAAGAGGGGGAATTTGTCGCCGTCCTGGGGCAGAACGGCAGCGGCAAATCCACGCTCGCCCGGCTTTGCAACGGGCTTTTGCGTCCCCGTTCCGGTAAAATAACCGTGCTGGGGCTGGACGCTTCCGATCCCGCCAATGCCTTTGACGTGCGTAAAAACGTGGGTGTCGTCTTTCAGAACCCGGACAATCAGACGGTGGCGTCCGTCGTGGAGGACGACGTGGCGTTCGGCCCCGAAAACATCGGGCTTCCCCGCGAAGAGATCGGACGGCGCATCGATTTCGCCCTGAAAGCCGTGGGCATGGAGGCTTACCGCCGCGCCACGCCCGCCCGGCTCTCGGGCGGGCAGAAACAGCGCATCGCCGTCGCGGGCGTGCTCGCCGTTCTGCCGAAAATACTCATTCTGGACGAGTCCACGGCGATGCTCGACCCCCGCGGGCGCAAGGAGGTCATGGACGTCGTCCTGCGGCTCAACCGGGAGGAAAAGATGACCGTCATCCTCATCACGCACTTCATGGAGGAGGCGCTGCTTGCCGACAGGGCGTTCGTCATGCACCGGGGCGAGATCGTCATGCGCGGCACGCCGCGGGAGATCTTTTCCCGCGCGGACGAATTGGAGATGTACAGCCTGGCGCTGCCCGCCGTCGGGCAGATATGCAAAAAGCTGCAGGAGAAGGGGTTTCCCGTCGCCGACTGCCTGCAGCCCGAAGAATTGGCAAAGGAGATAGAGCGTTGCGCATTCAGGCAGAACATCTGAACTACACCTACAATCCCGGCACGGAATTCGCCGTGCAGGCGCTCAATGACGTCTCCCTGACCATCGAGGAAGGGGAGTTCTTCGGCGTGGTCGGGCACACGGGCAGCGGCAAATCCACCTTTATACAGCACCTCAACGGGCTGATCTTACAGCCCTCGGCACAGAAGAAGTACAAGCCGAAAAAGCCCGAAAAGGGTGCGCCCGTCCCGCCTCCGTCCGTTCTGAAGGTCGGCGATTTCGACCTTCTGAACAAAAAGACCGACTTCCGCGCCCTGCGTTCCAAGGTCGGCATGGTCTTTCAGTATCCCGAATACCAGCTTTTTGCCGAAACGGTGTTCGAGGACGTGGCGTTCGGGCTGAAAAATTTTGCGAAAGAACCGCTGAAGCCGGAGGTCGTCGAAGAGGCGGTGCGCGCCGCTTTGGAGACGGTGGGGCTGGACTATCTTTCGGTCAAAGACAAATCGCCCTTCGACCTCTCGGGCGGGCAGAAGCGCCGCGCCGCCATCGCGGGCGTCATCGTCACCCGCCCCGAAATATTGGTGCTGGACGAGCCGGCGGCGGGGCTTGACCCCCTGGGCAAAAGGGAGCTTATGGCGCTTTTGCACCGCCTGCACGCCGACTGGTGCAAGACGGTCGTGTTTGTGTCCCACGACATGGACGAAGTGGCGGAAAACTGCACGCGCGTGGCGGTGTTCTCCGACGGGCGCGTCAAATATACCCTCACCCCGCGGGAGCTGTTCTCCAAATTCGACGAATTGGAGGGGCTCGGGCTGGAACTGCCCGCGGCGGCAAAGGTCAGCCGCCTTTTGCACGAAAGGGGCATCGACATCGAGAGCGACTTCACGCCCGCCGATTTTGCCGAAAAGGCGGCGGCGTACCTATCGGCGTGTTCGGGACGGGCAGAGACCGGGGAGGGCGGAGAGAAATGAAAGACGTCACATTCGGTCAGTATTATCCCGCCGAGTCCTTCGTGCACAAGTGCGACCCCCGCATGAAGATACTCTTCCTCATCGGCTATCTCGTGGCGGTGTTCGTGGCGGCGGATTTTTACGGGCTGGCGGCGTGTGCCGCCGTGCTCGTGCTGTGCGTGGGGTTTTCCCGCGTGCCCGTCCGCTCCGTCCTCCGCTCGGTCAAGGCGGTCATCTTCCTCATCGTGTTCACGGCGATCCTCAACATCTTCTTCTATCAGGGGGATACGACGGTCGTCATCGGGGAAGTTTCCCTGCAATGGGGCCCGATCAACGTCACATATGAAGGGCTGCGCTTCGCGGTGTTCGTCATGTGCCGCATCTTCATGCTGGTCATGGCGTCGGCGGTCCTCACGCTCACCACCACCCCCGTCTCCCTGACGGACGGCGTGGAGAGCCTTTTGACCCCCCTCAAATGGATCCGCGTGCCCGTGCACGCCCTCGCGCTCGTCATGTCCATCGCGCTCCGCATGATCCCCACGCTCATGGAAGAGATCGACCGCATCATGAACGCGCAGAAGGCGCGCGGCGCCGACTTTTCGAGCGGTGGCCCCGTCAGGCGCGTCAAGGCGGTCATTCCCATCCTGATCCCGCTGCTCTTGAGCGCGCTCCGCCGTGCGGAAGAGCTCGGCGATGCCATGGAAGCGCGCTGTTATTCGGGCAGCCGGACGCGCACGCGCTATAAAAAGCTCACGTTCACCTGGCGCGATCTGGTCGCGGCGATCCTCTGTGCCGCGCTCATTGCGGGCGGCGTCGTCATGAACATCTATCTGCCGCCCATCCTTTGAGGAGGGCGGTTCGTTCGTTGGTAACAAAAAGCGGAAAAGCATCCCGCGCGGGGCGGTCCCGTCCTGCGCGCGCCGTTTTTCCGGGTGCTGCGGCAGGGAGGCCGCGTCTATCGATATGGATACTTACTATCTCGTCCTCGCCTATGACGGCACGGCGTTCAACGGCTGGCAGGCGCAGCGGAAAAAGGAACTCCGCACCGTGCAGGAGACGTTGGAGGGGGCGGCAGAGCGCATTTTCGGCGCGGAGACAAAGATGACGGCGAGCGGCCGGACGGATGCGGGCGTGCACGCTTTGGGGCAGGTCTGTTCCTTCCGCGCGGAAACGGCCATCCCGCCCGACAGGCTGGCGGATTGCTTCAACGCGCAGCTGCCCGCCGACGTGCGCGCGCTGCAGAGCGGCCGGGCGGCGGAAGGGTTCGATGCCTGCCGTTCCGCCAAGGAAAAGACATATGTCTATTCCCTCTATTTTTCCCGTCGGGAAAATCCGCTGAAGGAGCGCTATTGCGCGCGCGTTTCGGGGACGTATGATTTCCCGAAAATGTTTGCCGCGGCAAAGATGCTGGAAGGGGAACACGACTTTGCGGCGTTCTGCGCCGCCGACTCCTCGGCAAAGACCACCGTGCGCACGCTCTATGCCGTCCGGCTCGAACGGGAGGCGGCGCTGACGGGGGAAGAACTGCGCGTATACGTCACGGGCAGCGGATTTCTGTATAATATGGTGCGGACGATCGTCGGCACTGTTCTGGACGTCGGGGCGGGCAGAAAGGCGCTCTCCGACGTGGAGCGAGCGCTGTCGGCGGGGGACCGCTCTGCCGTCGGCAGGACGATGCCCGCCAAAGGGCTGTGCCTCTGGCGGGTGGAATATCCGCCCGAAAAAATTTTCACCGAAATTTCGTAATCGTCTCACGCGGCTATGCGGAAAATGCGGTAAAATGATGCACAATAATTAAAGTGAAGGAAGAAAGAGAAAAAGCGGGTGTACCGTTTTTTGAAAAAGGTGATCGATGGAATATTTCGGAATTGCGGAAATCGTCAGTTTTTTCGGCGGAGGCTATGTGATAATGCTCTCCGTCGCGGGCGTGATATTTCTCGCTCTGCATATTTTACAGGGATTGGGGCTTCTTGACATGGCGCGCCGCGCGGGTGTCCGCGGCGGTTCGGTCATGGCGTTTGTCCCGTTCGTCAACGACATCCTCATCGGCAAACTGGCGGGCGATTGTTCCGTGTTCGGCAAAAAGGTCAAACACTGCGGCGTTTTTTATGCCGTGGCGGACCTGCTTTGCACCGGGGCGAGCGCCGTCCTGCTGATGACGCAGATAATGCTTTCGCCTTATCTCCAGCAGATCGATTATCTGATGTACGATTATGTCGGCTATCCCGAAAGCCTTGACTGGGCTTATACGCTCAACAGCGTCATGGGGTATGTGCAGACCATCCTCTATCTCGTGTATCTCTTCATCTTTATCGTCGTGCTTTTCAGTTTCTTCCGCAAATATGCCGCGCGCTATGCCTTGGTGTTTGCCGTCTGTTCGGCGGTCGTTCCCGTCAAGGGGGCGTTCATCTTCGCCGTGCGCAAGAACATTCCCGTCGATTACGAGAGCTATATCCGCGCCCGGCGCGATGCCTATTATCGTCGGCAGGGCGGACAGAATCCTTACAATAATCCGTATAATAATCCGTACAATAATCCCTACAACGATCCTTACGGGCAGAACCCCTACAACCGTTCTTCGGAACCGTACAACGGCGGCGCCCGGCCTTCTTCGCAGGACGATCCCTTCCGGGAGTTTTCGCAACAGGGACAGGGGGATGTGAAGAACGAGGATCCGAAGGACCGGTCGGAAAACGACGACTTCTTCGGAACATGACACAACTGCAAATACCCGGTGCGCCGAAAATATTTTCGGCGCATTTTCTTTATTCCTCGGTCAAAAACTTGTCAAGTTTGCGGCGGTGTGATATAATAAGCAAAGTTAATGGAGTTTATGATTTTTTTGAAAAGAGCATAAAGGGAAATTATGAATGTGCCCGGGCGGCGGGAACGGAGAGAGAACGGAGAAGGAGAGAACAATGGCGGAAGATACGATCGCGGCGATCGCGACCGCAAACGGCTGCGGCGGGGTCGCCGTCGTGCGGCTGAGCGGGCCGGACGCATTGAAAATTGCGGGGGAGATGTTCGTCCCCGCGGGAAAGACGGCGGTGCTGGATTTTTTGCCCTACCGCATGTATCCCGGCGTCATCCGCGCGGAACATTTCGACGACTACGGCCTGTGCGTCTGTTTCCGCTCGCCGCACAGCTATACGGGCGAGGATGTCGTGGAACTGCACTGCCACGGCGGCGTGCAGATCTCCAACGGGATATTGAAGCGCGCGTTCGATCTCGGCGCCCGCCCCGCGGCGGCGGGGGAATTTACCCGCCGGGCTTTTCTGAACGGCAAAATGACGCTGGCGGCGGCGGAAGGGCTGGCGGACATGATCAACGCCTCCTCCGAAAGCATGATCCGCGCGGGATATGCGCTCTACCGCAACGAACTGACCGCCCGCGTCCGCGCCGTACAGCAACAACTTACCCATCTGTTGGCGGGGCTCGAAGCGGGGATAGACTATCCCGAAGAGGATCTGCAGGATTCCCTGCCCGCTTTGACGGAGCTCGGCGCCCGCCTGCAAGAGACCTGCGCTGCGCTGCAGGAACTGCTGAGGACCTATGAAAAGGTGGGGCGGCTGGTCAAGAACGGCGTCTCCGTTGCCATCGTGGGGTTGCCCAATGCGGGCAAAAGTTCCCTTTTGAACGCAATTTTGGGGTACGACAAGGCAATTGTGTCCGATATAGAAGGTACTACGCGTGACATAGTAGAGGGGGAGATCGAGCTGGACGGCACGCTCTTCCGCCTGTACGACACGGCGGGCATCCGCGAGAGCGCAGATGCCGTGGAGCGCGCGGGCGTGGAGAAGGCCGAACGCCTGACGGAGAGCGCGGACATCGTTCTGCACGTCGTCGACGCCTCCGGATCGCTGCGCACGGAGGACGAAAAACTGAGCGGGTCCGTGCGGCGGGCGGGCCGGCTGCTGCATCTGACCGTGTTCAACAAATGCGATCTGCCCGCGGGGAACGCCGCGCGGCGGGAAAGGCTGTCGGGGGACGATTGGGCGGAAGTGTCCGCCCGGACGGGCGGCAGGGTGGAAGAACTCTTGCGCCGTCTTTCGGCCGCGGTGCGGGACAACTATGTCCCCGACGGAAAGATCGTCGTGGAGGAGCGGCATTACAGGGCGCTGCAGGCGGCGCGCGGCATGCTGGAACGGGCGGCGGCGGGCGCGGGGCAGATCCCCCTCGACATGCTGACGGTGGACATTTCGCAGGCATGGCAGAAGCTGGGCGAGATCACGGGCGAAACGGCGAACGAGGAGATCATCGGCGAGATATTCTCCAAGTTCTGCGTCGGAAAATAGTCGAAAAATAAGAATTAAGGATAGAGAGAGGAACGAAAGGATGGTCAATCTGGATCTTTACAGGGT